>NZ_AZSN01000035.1:0-31845 GCF_000576225.1 Methylibium sp. T29-B
GCCGAGCGGGTGCGCGCCGGCGGCGTGCCGGCGGCGCAGCTGGCGGTGCTGAGCCTGCAGCCGCGACGTGGCGGCGAGCAGTTCCAGGGGGAAGCCGGTCGGCCGGCGCGAAGCCTCAAGAAGCAGTACCAGGCCGCCGCCGTCCCGGCCTGGGCGCGTGGCGGTCCGCTGCTGTACGGCGGTGATGGGCGGTTGCTGTTCGTGCCCGGCCTGGGGGTTGACGCCCGGGCGATGGCCGCGCCCGGCGAGCCGCAGCTCGCGCTGCGCTGGGAACCGCTGCCGACGGGCTGAGCGGTCCGGAGCACCCGGGAATGCCGCGCCGGCCGGCTAAAATGCCGGGCTCGCGGCGCCGGGCACCCCGCCCAACCGACTTCCCGCCGCGGCTTTTCTCATGGCACTGATCGTTCACAAGTACGGCGGCACGTCGATGGGCTCGACCGAGCGCATCCGCAATGTCGCCAAGCGCGTCGCCAAATGGGCGCGCGCCGGCCACCAGATGGTGGTCGTGCCCTCCGCGATGAGCGGCGAGACCAACCGGCTGCTCGGCCTCGCGAAGGAGCTGTCGCCCGCATCGCACACGCCGCAGCTGGCGCGCGAGCTCGACATGATCGCCGCCACCGGCGAGCAGGTCTCGGTCGGCCTGCTGGCCATCGCGCTGCAGGCCGAAGGCCTGCAGGCCGTCAGCTACACCGGCTGGCAGGTGCCGGTCCGCACCGACAGCGCCTACACCAAGGCGCGCATCGAGAGCATCGACGACGTGCGTGTGCGCGCCGACCTGGCCGCTGGCAAGGTGGTGGTCATCACCGGCTTCCAGGGCATCGACGGCGACGGCCACATCACCACGCTGGGCCGTGGCGGCTCGGACACCTCGGCGGTGGCGGTCGCGGCGGCGATGAAGGCCGCCGAGTGCCTGATCTACACCGACGTCGACGGCGTCTACACCACCGACCCGCGCGTCGTGCCCGAAGCCCGGCGCCTGTCGGCGATCAGCTTCGAGGAAATGCTGGAGATGGCCAGCCTGGGCTCCAAGGTGCTGCAGATCCGCTCGGTCGAGTTCGCCGGCAAGTACCGCGTGCCGCTGCGCGTGCTGTCGAGCTTCACGCCCTGGGACATCCCGCTCGACGAGGAAGCGAAGTCCGGCACCCTGATCACCTTTGAGGAAGACGAGAACATGGAACAAGCTGTCGTGTCGGGCATCGCCTTCAACCGCGACGAGGCGAAGATCACCGTGATGGGCGTACCCGACAAGCCGGGCATCGCGTTCCAGATCCTCGGCCCGGTGGCCGAGGCCAACATCGACATCGACGTGATCATCCAGAACGTCTCGCACGACGGCAAGACCGACTTCTCCTTCACCGTGCACCGCAACGACTACGCGCGCACGATGGAACTGCTGAAGGGCACCGTGCAGCCGGTCATCAACGCGGCCCAGGTGCTGGGCGACCCGAAGATCTGCAAGGTCAGCATCGTCGGCATCGGCATGCGCAGCCACGTGGGCGTGGCCAGCCGCATGTTCCGCGTGCTGTCGGAGGAGGGCATCAACATCCAGATGATCTCCACCTCCGAGATCAAGACCAGCGTCGTGATCGACGAGAAGTACATGGAGCTCGCGGTGCGCGCGCTGCACAAGGCCTTCGACCTCGACGCGCCGGCCGCCGTGCCTGCGGCATAATCCATCCCGTGCTGGAGTCGTGACCGAGAGGCCGAAGGTGCTCCCCTGCTAAGGGAGTATGTGAGCTAAAACTTGCATCGAGGGTTCGAATCCCTCCGACTCCGCCAACAGAATTTGGCCGGTTTCCCAAGTGACTGATTCACAAGGGAAACCGCACCAAACCTCACTGTCCGGCCTATCCCCATCGTTCTGAGTGTGATCCCGAGGTGTGACCCCCGGGGCCGATAATCAGGGCGATGACGGTGAGAGACCAGACCAATTTGGTGACGCGAGACCGCGTCTACTACTTCCGCAAGAAGGTTCCCAGCGACTTGGTCGCGCACTATGGCAAGGCGTCCATTGGCCTGAGCCTGCGGCAGTTCCCCGACAAGACCGACGCGAAGAGGGAAGCGCGTCGCCTCGCGGACCACTACGAAGCGGAGTTCGCGGTACTGCGCGGACAGCTCACCGCCCCTCTCCGGCCTCTGACTGCCGACCTCGTGCCCAAGCTGGCCGCAGCCCTGGAGGCGCATGTCCTGCGCGCTGACGATGCCGCGAGGGTGGACGGCTCGATGAGGCAGCCTTCGCCGAAATGGCCGAAGCAACAGCCGACGAATTGCAGGCCTGCCGCGCTGCCTATGGAGGTGGGCCAAACCAGATTTCTCTCGAAACTCCCTCCGCGTCGATCCACGACCCTTCCAGATTGGGTCCGACCTCACGAAGGCTGCCCCGCGTCGTCTGGATCCATTTCTCTTCCTCTTCGTTCAAGGTGGGAGGCAGAAACAGTTCACCATTTTGCGCGCTCCGAAACCACAGCTTCGGCTTGAGCTGCATTTCGCCTTCAGCCTCTGTGACTTCGGCTAAGACTGCGGAGCGATCCTCTGGGGTCTTTCCCCACCAATGAACCATCAGTTCGTCCGGCCGATCTGAATCTCGACAAAGCATTGCCTCGGCTTTGTCCCCGTCGGCGCCTGTATCGACTATTCCGAAAAGCTGTAGCAAGGCGGTCTCCTCCCCGAGCGCTGGGCGATCAACTTGCCGCGGACCTCGGTTCGCATCATACTGTGTATTCATCCAGTATCAATCCAGCTTCGCAATGGACACCCTAACCGCATCCGAGTGGCTGCAACGCTGCGCAGACCGCCTGCGGCGCCAGTGGCCAACCATCCCCACAGCAGACCTTGAAGACACAGCAAAAGAGCTTCAGGCCGACCGCCGGCTCCGACAGATGAGCCCCGAGGCAGCCGCCGTCGAGTGGCTGCGCCAGGGCGTGCTTCGTACGGAATGACTGGCCGTATTGGACGACGTGGGCAGGCTTTGTCGCGAGAAGGCGCGGCTGGTCCTCCCGTAGAGTTGTTGCATGCACTCTCCGTACACCACCGATGTCCTAGCCCACTTCGTAGGGCGTGCATCGCCGAACGATCACAACGAGAACTTCAGGAAGCTGGCATTGGTCCTTGAGTCGGGCCAGGTTTCGTATGCGCCGCACACCAAGGAGGCCGACAAGGTCAGCCATGTGATCGACCCGAGCAAGCGGCTCGACACGGAGGAGTTGATCGTGCCCACGGTGACGTGCTTTGCCGACATTCCCGATAGCTCTCTGGGAGTGCACGTGTCGAAGTACGGCCGCTTCGGCGTTGGCTTCCGCCGTGACTTCGTCATCAGGGCCGGCGCGCGTCCCGTCACCTACGTGCCATGTTCTCCGACGAGTGGCAGTATGCGCTCAACGGACGCGGGTTGCTGCAGGACATGCGCGCGATCTACCTAGGTTTCCGAAACCACTATGAGGCAAGGATTCCGCCCGATGGCATGCCTGTCGCAAGGACCTTGGGACGGCAGCCGTCCAACGAAGACGAAGCCCTGCGTGCGGTTAGGTCCCTACTGGAGAAAGACTTCCTTGCATTCGTCAAACCATTCAACTCCGAGTTGGCCGCATCGGACCCGGACAACTTCTACATGGAGCGCGAATGGCGGAAGTACGCGTACCTCCACTTCGAACTTTCCGATGTGGCGCGCGTGTGGGCGGCACCCGGCTACGGACAGTTGATTACTTCCCGATTCCCGGAACTGGCTGACCGAGTCTTTGAATTGGGGCGAAACGGCCTAACGATCATTAGTCGTCTGCGACGCCTGCACTGGATCCTCGTTGCCAAAATGCTCGCAGCCTCGTGATGAGTAGTCTTGGCCCATGTGTACCGCGGGGTCTCGTCCTGCGCTCGGCAGCCCTGTCGGAGCCCCGGATGTCTGGCCAAAAAATGTCCGGGGGTATTGGATTAGCGAGTCCTGCCCACTTCCCCCCGTATCCCCCTCGATTTGCCGAGTGCCCGCAGCGCGCTCCCCACGCTCCCGTCTTGGCAACGCTCCCCGAACAGCACTAGTGCTCGCCGCTCAGGCATGGGAGCAGAAGGTACAACTTGGTGAGCAGGCTCGAGCGGAGGCCGCAAAGCTCACTGCGCCCGCACCACAAGTGACCGTTCGGCACTCGCAGCAGTCACAGCAGTCACAGCAGTCGAATCAATCGCAGTGCAGCAGCCTTGCCGCTCGGGCCGCGCAACTCGATGCCATGGCGCGGCAACCGCAGCCAGGGGCCACACAGGACAGGATTACAGCGGAGAAGCGGACTGTGAGAGATCAGTAGTACCGGCTGCGGTGCTGAAGGGCCTTCTGTGGGCAGTCGTTAATGAGATACGGCAGGGGGCATCCCAACCAGCAGACCACGCGCCGCAGCGCGATGTAGAAGGTCGTCGACTCGACCACCACCGCATCACCCGGCCGTGTCACGGCGTTGAGGAAGAGGTTCAGCGCCTCCATCGCACCGTGGATCGGCACGATCTCGTCGGTGGCCAAGTTCGATCGCCAGCACGCCGGCATCATCGACGGCGTCGTCGCGCACGCAGCGTCCGGCGTCGTCGAGCACGACGGCCCTCATGGCTTGAAGCGGCAAGCGCTCTCGGTGAGCCCCTTGGCCTCGAGGGTCTCCAGGCTGGTCAGATCCTGGCGATCGGCCCGATCGCCGCGACCCATTCGTGGATCTGAGTTGCGACGATCACGCCTTCGGTCGTGAATGGATCGGCGTCCAGGTAGCCCTGATCTGTTCGCGATCACTCGCGCGGAAGATGATCAATGCGCCCGAGCCGTCACGCCAGGCTCCCCCTTCAACAATTGCGCCTCCCGCTGCCAGGCTTTTGATGTACTGCATGTGGCTGTCTTTGTGGCGAGCGACCTTCTCCGCATCGGCGGTGTAGGTCCAGAGAACGGCATAGGTGTTCATTCAGGAGGCCTGTGGGTGTGTGGGTTACTTCAACTGCTTGGAAACGAACTGCACGATCGCCTGCTGCAATTCGGCGCCGCGAGGAACCGCGCCGGACATCCAGAAGACGCCGTGGATCAGGCCGTCGAACCTGCGGACCGTCACAGGAACCCCCGCCTTGGCCAGCGCCTTGCCGTAGGCCTCGCCTTCGTCGCGCGCGGGGTCGAATTCGGCGGTCATCACCAGTGCAGGGGGCAGGCCGGTCAGGTCCTTGGCCATGATGGGCGATGCGTACGGGTTGACCGCGTCCGCATCGCTCGCCAGGTACTGCTTCCAGAACCACGCGACACCCGCCGACGTCAGCAGATACCCCTCTTCATTGGCTTTGCGGGAGGCGAAGTCGCCATCGCGCTGGATCACGGGATAGGTCAGGATCTGAGCCTTGATGGCCGGCCCCTTGCGATCACGCGCCATCATCGACACGACCGCCGCGAGATTGGCGCCGGCGCTGTCGCCCATGACGCCCAGACGGCTCGCATCACCGCCGTAGGTCGCGGCGTTGGCGCTGGCCCATTGGACTGCGGCGTACGCGTCGTCCGTCGCCGCGGGGAACCGGGCTTCCGGTGAAAGTCGGTAGCTCGCGGCAATGACCACGGCGCCGCAACGGTTCGCGATCGCCCGGCAGGGTTCGTCCACCACCGCGAGACTCCCACCGACCCAGCCGCCCCCGTGGAAGTACACGAGAACCGGCATAGGTGTCGGACCAGCGGGAACGAAGATCCGGTACTGGAGCTCACCTGCAGGCCCCTTCACCGTCAGATCGTGGACTTGCTTCACCTCCTCTGGCGGAGCCTGCAGGCCCACGAACGTCTCGATCGCGCCGCGCGCCTCGGCGATGGTCATCTGTTCGAACGACTTGAGGCCCTGCGCCTTGAGGGCATCCAGCAGTCCTTGTGCGTGTGCATCAACTGGCATTCGTACGTCTCCTTGAGTCAGTGAAGGTCAGCGTGCTGACGTGGCCAGCGCCGCTTCCCATAAGCCGACGGTCGAGGCGGGTTGCTCGACCATGGGGTAGTGACCTGCCTTGGCGATGCAACGCAAGTTGTGCCGGGGCAGCGCGGCGATCGTTGAGGACAGGTAAGCCGGCGTGACGAACGGGTCGTCTTCTCCGTACAGCAACTCGACGGGGCCGTCGTAGTTCTTCAACTCGGTCAGAAAATTGGCAGAGGTCCAGTTCGCGAGGTACGCGTCCCAGACGACTTGGTTCATCGTGGCGCGGTTGCGCACTGAAAGGTTGCGCAGGTCGACCGGTGCAATGCCCGGCGAGAGCGCCTTGACGATGCGTGTCGCCGGGTCAGCCCATGCGCTTTGGAAGTGGGCATAGGCATCTGCGTCGAGTGGCGTCCCTCCGGGCGACGCTGGGGTGACCGCGACCACCGAGCGGACGCGCTGGGGCGCCATCGTCGCGACCCGCATGGCCGTGGCGCCGCCCATCGAATGACCCACGACCGAAAACGAACTCCACCCGAGGCTATCGGCCGCCGCAAGCGCGGCAGCGGCCATATCGTCCAGGCTTGCAGCCGGCGCTTGGCGTCGATTCACTCCATAGCCCGGGAAATCGAAGTACGCGTAGCAGAACTGCGCCTGGTCGGTCAAAGCGCGGCTCGCCAGCCATACCCCGCTGTCGAGTGCCCATCCGTGAAGAACGAGCACACGATGCAGGCCAGAACCTTCGACCGCAGCAAGCTGATTCATACGCTCTCCATTGCACCAATCGGCAAACCAAGGGTGAGCGTCTTGGTGATCCACTTCGCTCGAAGTGGATTGAATGAAGCCGCTCAATTCCGCTATATTGGATCTGGATGGCGGCGACGGAAATGGCCAATCGCCTGATAGTGGATCAAGCATATGCAAATCGATCGCCGCGTGAGCAGTCAAGGCTTTGCCAGGCATCTGGGCCAATGGCGCCAAGGGATTCGTGGAAACCTCGCCTCGACGCTGGCGGAGCAAACGCGGCTGATGGTCCTGGACGGCCGACTTCCCGTGATGACCCGCCTACCTAGCGAACGTTCGCTGGCAGCGGAGCTGGCCATCAGCAGAACCACCGTAGCGGCCGCGTATGACCTTCTGAGGCAGTGCGGATTCCTGCAAAGCCAACAAGGCTCCGGGACATGGATTGCACTGCCTGAGGACGTGGACTCCAAAGCGACTGCGCCTTGGCTTCCAGGTGCAGCAAGAAGTGAGCTGGATCTTTCCCATGCCGCTCTGAGCGCGCCCGTGGAGGTGTTCCATTCCGCGATGGCCGAGGCCACCAGCCAGCTTTCAATTCACCTGCGCGGACACGGCTACAACCTGCTCGGGTTGCCCAAGCTGAGGGAGGTCGTCGCCGCACGGTTCTCGGCACGAGGCCTTCCCACCCATGCAGGCAGGTGTTGATAACGAGTGGCGCCCAACAGGCGCTCAGCCTCGCCATCATGGCTTTCGCGGACCACGGGTCAAAGGTCATTGTTGAGCACCCGACTTACCCCAATGCCCTCGACGCCATCCGTCAGCGGGGCGCCCGTCCGGTTCCGGTGCCCTTCAACGAAGGGAAGTGGGACCTCGACCTGATCGCGTCCACCATGCGAGATTCCGGAGCGCAACTGGGCTATTTCGTTCCGGACTTTCACAACCCGACCGGCCTCTGCATGTCTCCCGCGGACCGCAAGCAGCTTGTCCTTGCAGCACATCGAACGCGGACGCCCCTGATCATCGACGAGACACTTGTTGAACTCGGCATCGAACACGACGCACCGGAACCGACGGGCGTCTACGGCTCCGACGAAGCGACGCCCATCGTGACGATTGGATCGGCGAGCAAGATCTTTTGGGGCGGAATACGCGTCGGGTGGCTGCGCGCCCCGGCTGCCGTCATTCGCAAGGTGGCGGGTCTTCGTCCTCCGCTCGACATGTCGAGTCCGATCCTCGAGCAGCTGATCGTCGCCTCACTGTTCCCCCGGTTGCACGAAGTGGTCGCGCATCGCCGACAAGTGCTTCGCACCGCGCGCGACGAGATGGTCTCTCAGCTGAACAACCACATTCCTGAATGGCGTCCGACGAGGGCGCTCGGCGGACTTAGCCTTTGGGTCGATCTACAAGAGCGAATCTCGTCGCGCTTCGTCAGTGCGGCAGGCCACGCAGGAGTCCTTCTTTCAGCTGGCCCGAGGTTTGGAATAGACGATGCATTCGAGCGTTTCGTTCGCTTGCCCTTCACCGTGCCGACGGAGACGAGCAATGAAGCGATTCGTCGACTGGCCGAAGTTTGGCGTGCGATGCATTCGCAATCGCCGGCAGGAGATGTTCGCCGAGGCCCCAGGCTTCCGATCTAAGGACTGTCTGAAAGACCTTGCCGTTTGGGCGCATCGGAGCTGCACTCAGGCTGGCATGCCGTGATCCGGCCCTGACTGTCCTGTTGAGCGGGTTGGGCGGCCTGCGGGATGTGAGTTTGGCCCCTTTGATGACCCTGCGCCGCATCGCTGGCGCTCTCACCCCTGGGCCTCGAGCACTTGCCGCCGAGCCATCCGCAGATTGCTCAGCGCGACAGCATCGTCATCTGCGCAGTGTTCTTGGCCAGACACCGGGCGGGATCGGGGGAATCGTCGGGGAGTGGCGCACTCGATGGCATCGAAACGACGTACTTACTGGCGTTACAACGAACGTAGCGAACCCTCCGACCCGCCGGGCGAGGCGATCAGCCGGCGGCAGCGTCGGCCCGTCGGACCTGCGCCTTCAGCGCGAGCAGCGCGCCGGCAGCGATCCCGGTCACGGCCAGCACCGCGCCGGCCGACAGCATGGCCAGCCCGGTCACGCCCTGTCCTACGGAGCAGCCCATCGCGGTCACCCCGCCGACGCCCATCAGCACGCCACCCAGCAGGTGGTCCCGCAACTCGGCGGCGTTGCTGAAGGACTCCAGCCGGAACTCGCCGCGCGCGCGCGCCGACAGGTGGCTGCCGAGCAGGACCCCCGCGGTCAGCATGACGCCGAAGCTCAGCCGTGCGTTCTTGTCCGTCCAGTAGGTGAGCAGGTCCAGCCCATGCGCGATCGGAGCGATGAAGGTCAGCGCCTCTGGCCGTCGCGATTGCGTTCCCTGCCAGGCGGGCTCCAGCGTGTCCGGGTGCTCGGGCAGGAAACCGATGAGCCCGGTGAGCAGCCACGCGGCGGGAACCAGCAGCCCGATCACCACGCCCGCGCTCCAGTCCAGCAGCGTCAGGTCGGCCCGGCGCCGCCACAGCCACGCGGCGGCCAGGGTCACCAGCAGCAGCAGCACGCCGGTGCGCAGCGCGCCGGCCGAGGCGGGCACCCAGGCGGCCAGCAGCGAACCCAGATCCTGCGGGCCGGACAACTGCAGGCCCCAGGCGTCCACGGTCCTCACGCGGCCCTCGGCGAACACGCCGCGCAGCGTCATCTGCGCGGTCACCGCCGCGACCAGCAATGTCACGATGGCTCGCAGGTTGCCGGTTCCCGCCTTGACTAGGCTGCGTTGCGGACACCCGGCCGCGAGCACCATGCCGTACCCGAACAACAGCCCGCCGGCGAGGTAGGACGACCAGAGGAAGCGGTCGCTCCAGGCGATCGTGCGTTCGGGCTGGAACGACGTGAGGCCGATGACCGCCTGGGAACCGAGAGCGGCCACCACGACCACCAGCACCCACACCATCATCCGCGAGCGCCCGCCGTAGATGAACCAGTCGGCGATCGCGCCGCGCACGCAGAAGCGTGAGGCCTGTCCGGCCGCGCCGAGTACCAGCCCGATGAGCAGGGCTCCCCACACCACGAAGTGGGTCGCTGTGTCCGGGGCGAGGGGCAGGTTCATGGCGAAGGGGCGGAAGCAGGGAGGAGCGCTGGAGGGCGACGGGCGGACATTGTGACCGCAGCGCGTCCGCGCCGCCTTGTCGGGCCGGGGCGGCATGGCGCGTGGCCGGTCTCCGCGTAAGTCCGGATGGATGCGGTCCTGTCGATCTATATATTTGTTGTTGCAGATATTCAAATAAATGCATACGAATCTTCCGTCCCATGCAACCGATGCCGCGCAGGTGTTCGAGAGGGCGGCCGAGCTGTTCGGCCTGCTGTCGTCGCCGCTGCGGCTGCGCATCGTCGGTGAGCTGTGTCGCGGCGAGCTCAATGTGGGGCAGCTGCAGGAACGCATCGGGGCGACGCAATCCAACATGTCGCAGCACCTGTCGGTGCTGTACCGCGCCGGCGTCGTCGCGAGGCGTCGCGACGGGGCCCAGGTGCACTACCGCATCAGCCACACCGGCGTGTCGGCCATCTGTCGCGAGGTCTGTATCGACATCGCGATCCGGGATGGCCTGGACTGATCCGCAACGCAGGCCCTGCCGCATCCGCAAGGAGACAACGTGATTCGAGACCCGAACGGCTCCGGTCGCCTGCTCAAGGCGCCCGAGAATTTCCTGGACCGCGAAGGCATTCGCCGCGTGTTCGCCGAGGCCAAGGCCGGGCGCCGTGACTTCATCCGCGGTGCGTTCGCCGCCGCGGCCGCGGGCTTGGCGACGCCATTGGCGACCTCGCAGTCCAACCCGGTGGCCGGCGACGGCGATCCGAACATCCTCACGTTGCCGGCGCACAGCCGAGGTCTGGGCCAGCCGGTCGCCACCGACGGCTACGGCAGGCCCTCGAGGTTCGAGGCCAACGTGCAGCGCCGCCGGAGCCCGGGACTCACGCAGACGGCGCAGGCCTCGGTGTCGTTCGCGCCGCTGCAGAGCCTGTTCGGCATCGTCACGCCGAGCGGCCTCCATTTCGAGCGCCACCACCAGCTGGTGGGACATCGACCCGTCCAAGCACCGGCTGATGGTCAACGGCTCGGACGAGAAGATGCTGCGCAAGCCGATGGTCTTCACGCTCGACGAGATCATGCGGCTGCCATCGGTGAGCCGGTTCCACTTCATCGAATGCGGCGCCAACACCGGTATGGAGTGGGGCAACGTCGCGGTGCCGACCTGCCAGTACAGCCACGGAATGATCTCGTGCAGCGAGTTCACCGGCGTGCCGTTGAAGATCCTGCTCGACCTGTGCGGTGCCGACTGGAAGCGCGGCCGCTTCGTGCTGGCCGAAGGCGCCGACGGATCGTCGATGACGCGCACCATCCCCCGCTCGCTGATCGACAGCGGCGAGGTGCTGGTGGCGTATGGGCAGAACGGCGAGATGCTGCGACCGGAGAATGGCTACCCGCTGCGCCTGGTGGTGCCTGGCGTCCAGGGCGTGAGCTGGGTCAAGTACCTGCGGCGCATCGAGCTCGGAGACCAGCCCTACGGCGCGAAGGACGAGGTGATCCACTACATCGACCTCATGCCCGGCGGCCTGCACCGGCAGTACAGCTCGCTCCAGGAGGTCAAGAGCGTGGTCACGACGCCCTCGGGTGGCCAGGTGCTGCTCGACAAGGGCTACTACAACGTGTCGGGCCTCGCGTGGTCGGGGCGGGGCAAGGTGAAGAAGGTCGATGTCTCGGTCGACGGCGGGCGCAACTGGCGTCAGGCGCGACTCGAGGGCATGGCGATGAGCAAGTGCTTGACGCGCTTCAACATCGACTGGACCTGGGACGGCAAGCCGGCGCTGGTGATGAGCCGCGCCACCGACGAGACCGGCCACGTGCAGTCGAACTATTCGCAGCTGCGGGCGGTGCGCGGCTCGCGCTCGATCTATCACAACAACGCCATCCAGACCTGGCTGGTGGAAGAGAGCGGCGAGGTGCGCAATGTCCAGCTGGCGTGAACTCGCGGTGCTCGCCGCACTGACGGTCAGCGGCGCCTCGCTGGCGCAGGGGACGGTCTATGACGGCATCGGGCGCCCCGCCACGGCCGGGGAGATCGCCGCCTGGGACATCGACGTGCGGCCGGACTTCAAGGGACTGCCCAAGGGATCGGGTTCGGTCGCCAGGGGCCAGGGGGTCTGGGAGAGCAAGTGCGCGTCCTGCCACGGCATCTTCGGCGAATCCGGCGAGGTGTTCAATCCGCTGGTCGGCGGCACCACCCAGGCCGATGTCGAGGCCGGTCGCGTCGCGCGCCTGACCGACTCGAGCTTCCCCGGCCGCACCACGTTGATGAAGGCGGCCCACCTGTCGACGCTGTGGGACTACATCAACCGGGCCATGCCCTGGGACAACCCGAAGTCGCTGGCGACCGAGGAGGTCTACGCCGTCACTGCCTACTTGCTGAACCTCGGCGGCGTGGTGCCCGACGACTTCGTGCTCTCGGACCGCAATGCCGCCGAAGTCCAGCAGCGGATGCCCAATCGCAAGGGCCTGACCACGCAGCACGGGCTGTGGCCCGGCCCCGAGTTCGGCGGCACCGGCAAACCCGACGTGCAGGGGTCCGGCTGCATGCGCAACTGCGGTGGCGAACCGCGGCTGGCCTCCTCGCTGCCCGAGTTCGCGCGCGATGCGCATGGCAATCTTGCCGACCAGAACCGGACCGTCGGCGCGCAGCGCGGCGCGGACACGACGCGGCCCGATGCCGCCGCGAAGTCGGCGCCTGTGCAGGCGCGCGCGGCCGCGAACGGCACCGGCAACGCCGCGTTCGCGCTGACCAGTTCGAACGCCTGCACGGCGTGCCATTCGCTCGACAGCAAGGGCCTGGGCCCGTCCTTCCGGCAGATTGCCCAGAAGTACGCCGGACGCGCCGACGGGGTCGACTACCTGACCGGCAAGATCCGGAACGGCGGCGGCGGTGTGTGGGGCGGTGCCATGGCGATGCCGCCGCAGGCGCTGCCCGAGGCCGATGCCCGGACGATCGCCACCTGCTCGCCGCCGGGGCCCCAAGTAATTCCCTAAGGATGGCACGTACCGAACTGCCGTCCCGTATTTATTAGCATCGGCTGAACAATAGGAGATCGATGATGAACACCCGCAGAGAGATGCTCCGGCACGGCGCCGCGGTGGCCACGCTGCTGATGAGCGCCGGCCTGCTGCCGACCACCGTGCGCGCGCAGGCCGCCGGCTACAACGCCGGCGCGTTCGAGAGCAAGACGATGGCCGACCTGATGAAGACGTTGGGCGCGTCCGCGCCGACCGAGAGCAAGGACGTGACCATCACCGGGCCCGATATCGCCGAGAACGGCGCCGTCGTACCGCTCGGTGCGGCCACCGCACTGCCTGGCGTCAAGAACCTGCTGCTGCTGGTCGAGAAGAACCCGAGCATCATGACCTCGATGTTCGAGCTCACCGACGCCGTCGAGGCCTCGGTCAGCACCCGCGTCAAGATGGGCCAGTCGTCGAATGTCTTCGCGGTCGCGATGATGAACGACGGTCGGGTGCTGTACGCGCAGAAGGAAGTGAAGGTCACGCTCGGCGGCTGCGGCGGCTGAAGCGGACGGCGCGATCCCCCGACGATTTGAGGAGCATCCCATGGCAGACCCGATGAAGATCCGCGCCCAGGTGGCCGGCAACAACGCGACCGTGCGCGTGCTGATGGCGCACGAGATGGAGACCGGCTTGCGCAAGGACGCGGCCGGCAAGGCGATCCCGGCCTGGCACATCCAGACCGTCAGCGCCCAGCACAATGGCAAGCCGGTGATGAAGGCCCAGTGGGGGCCGGCCGTCTCCAAGAACCCGTTCCTGCAGTTCACCGTCAAGGGCGCGAAGGCGGGCGACAAGATCTCGATCACCTGGGTCGACAACAAGGGCGACACCCGGACCGACGAGGCGGTTGTTTCCTGAGCGCGGCGCGGCGCCGGGAATGGCGGGTGTCCCGGTCACAAGACGAAGCGCCGAGGGCGCTGAACGAGGAGACAGACCGATGAAGGCATGGAACAAGCGTGCGCTGCTCGGCGCAGCGGCGCTGGTGGTGTCCGGCACCGCGTGGTCGCAGGCCAAGAGCACGGCCGACGGCATCGCCGAGTACCGCAAGATGCTGGAGGACGGCAACCCGGCCGATCTGTTCGAGGCCAAGGGCGAGAACCTGTGGAAGCAGAAGCGCGGCCCGAAGAACGCCTCGCTCGAGCAGTGCGATCTCGGCAAGGGGCCCGGCGTCGTCCAGGGCGCCTGGTCGAACTGCCGCGCTGGTTCGCCGACACGGGGCGCGTGCAGGACCTCGAATCGCGGCTGCTGACCTGCATGGAGACACTGCAGGGACTCAACGCGGCGGAGATCGCCAAGACCCCGTTCGGCCGCGGCGAGCAGGCCAACATGGAGGCTCTCGCGGCTTATGTCTCGGCAGCCTCGCGCGGCCTGCGGATGAACCTGCCGCAGACGCACCGCGAAGAGAAGGTGATGTACGAGCTCGGCAAGCGAGCCTTCTTCTTCCGCGGCGGGCCGATGGATTTCTCCTGCGCCTCCTGCCATGGCGAGGCGGGCAAGCGGATCCGGCTGCAGGATCTGCCGGTGCTGACCCGCAATCCCGGCGACGGCGTGGGCTTCGCTGCCTGGCCCGCTTACCGGGTGTCCAGCGGCGAGCTGTGGAGCATGCAGCGCCGCCTGAACGACTGCTACCGCCAGCAACGTTTCCCGTTCCCGGGCTTTGCCTCCGACGTGACGATCGCGCTCGGTGTCTTCATGGGCGTCAACGCCAAGGGCGCCGAATCGATCGCGCCGTCGATCAAGCGCTGAAGCGAGGACTGCATGAACGCCAAGATCACTCTCGCCGTGGCCGCGCTGGCCGTCGCCGGCTGCGCCGCGTTGCAACCCCTGCCTTCATCACAGGAGCTCGATGCCCAGGCCGCGGCCATGATGAAGGCCTCGTTCCGCGACCAGGGCATCGCCAAGGTCGATCGACTGAACCAGGACCTGGGACAGAAGGCCTGCTCGTCCGACCACCCGCCCGACGACAGGGCGGCGGCGCAGATCCGGGACGCCGCGCTCGCCTCGGTCAAGTGGCCAGCTTCCGGACAGTACCTCGGAGACTGGAAGGAGGGCGAAAAGATCGCCCAGAACGGGCGGGGCGGCACCTGGACCGATGCGGCAGGCAGCGTCAACGGCGGTGGCTGCTACAACTGCCACCAGATCGGCAAGGCCGAGCTGTCGTTCGGCACCATCGGCCCGAGCCTGTACCAGTACGGCAAGCTGCGCGGCGTCACCGACCCCGTCGACCCCAAGAGCGCGGCGATCGTGCAGTACACCTGGGCCAAGCTGTGGAACAGCAAGGCCTACGAGGCCTGCTCGAACATGCCGCGCTTCGGCCATGCCGGTGTGCTGGACGAGACCCAGATCCGCCATCTGATGGCGTTGCTGCTCGACCCGAAGTCACCGGTCAACCAGTGACCGACCGCGGTTGCCTGGCCCGCCTGATCGATGCACGAGACGGCGGGCCTTTTCGTCTGCAGCATATAAGTAATCACTGAATCATGAGCCTGTCCAAGCGAGAGTTCCTGCAGGTGCTGGGCGCGGCGTCGGCTGCGGGCCTGGGCCTGGCACAGTACGCCGACGCCGACGCCGCCACGGCAGAGCGGGGGCTCTACGAGGTGCCGCGTTTCGGCAACGTGTCGTTGCTGCACATGACCGACTGTCATGCGCAATTGCTGCCCATCCACTTCCGCGAGCCGAGCGTCAACCTCGGCGTGGGTGCGATGAGCGGCCAGTTGCCGCACCGGGTCGGCGAGCACCTGCTCGAGGCCGTCGGGGTGCGGCCCGGCACGTTGCTCGCGCATGCCTATACCTTTCTGGATTTCGAGAAGGCTGCGCGCCGCTACGGCAAGGTGGGCGGCTTCGCGCACATGGCGACGCTGGTCAAGCGCCTGAAGGCCAGTCGCCCCGGCGCGCTGCTGCTCGATGGCGGCGACACCTGGCAGGGCTCGGCCACGTCGCTGTGGACGAACGGTCAGGACATGGTGGACGCCTGCAAGCTGCTGGGGGTCGACGTGATGACCGGGCACTGGGAGTTCACTTACGGCCAGAAGCGTGTGCAGCAGATCGTCGACGAGGACTTCAAGGGTCGGATCGATTTCGTGGCGCAGAACGTCAGGACGACCGATTTCGGCGACGAGGTGTTCAAGCCTACACGCTGCGCGATGTCAACGGCGTGAAGCTGGCGATCGTGGGGCAGGCCTTTCCCTACACGCCCATCGCCAACCCGCGCTACATGGTGGCGGACTGGAGCTTCGGGATCCAGGACGACAACCTGCAGAAGGTCGTCGACGCGGCGCGGGCTGCCGGAGCGCAGGTGGTGGTGGTGCTGTCGCACAACGGCATGGACGTCGATCTGAAGATGGCGGGCCGCGTGCGTGGCATCGACGCCATCCTCGGCGGCCACACGCACGATGGCATTCCGGTGCCGGTGGTTGTTGCCAACCCGGGGGGCAAGACTCTGGTGACCAATGCCGGCTCGAACACCAAGTTCCTCGGCGTGCTCGATCTCGACGTGAAGGGCGGCAAGGTCGCCGACTACCGCTACAAGCTGCTGCCGGTGTTCTCGAACCAGTTGCCGGCCGACCCTCAGATGCAGTCGCTGATCGACAGGGTCCGTGCGCCCTACAAGGACAAGCTTGCCGAGAAACTGGCCATCACCGATGGGCTGCTCTACCGGCGCGGCAACTTCAACGGCAGCTGGGATCAGCTGCTGTGCGATGCGTTGATGGAGGTGCAGGGCGCGGAGATCGCCTTCTCGCCGGGCTTTCGATGGGGCACGAGCCTGCTGCCCGGTGATGTGATCACGCGCGAACTCATGATGGACCAGGTGGCGACCACCTACTCCTATGCAACCGTGACCGAGATGACCGGCGAGACGATCAAGACCATCCTCGAGGATGTCGCCGACAACCTGTTCAACCCCGACCCCTACTACCAGCAGGGCGGTGACATGGTTCGCGTGGGGGGCCTTGCCTACGCGATCGCACCCGGCGAATCGATGGGCAAGCGCATCCAGGACCTGCGCCTCGCAGGCCGACCGATCGAGGCGGACAAGCGCTACCGGGTGGCGGGCTGGGCCCCCGTCGCCGAAGAGGCCCGCAGCGCCGGCAACAAGATGGTGTGGGACGTGGTCGAATCCTGGCTCCAGGCGAAGGGCCGCGTCACGCCGCGCAGGCTCAATGCGCCTCGACTGATCGGCGTGGACGGCAATGCCGGCGCGGCTTGACGCCGAGGTCGGCGCATCGGGGAGACACACATGAAGATCCGACGGTGGCTCATGGCCGCACTGCTGCTGACCGTGGTCGCGACGTCCCATGCACAGGACAAGGTCGCGTACCACGTCAACGAAGCCCAGACGCAGGCGCTCGCCACCCTGCGGAACATTCGCAACCATCTCGACACCGACCCCAGCGCGCAGATCACGGTGGTGACTCACGCGAACGGCGTCGACTTCCTGATGGAGGGCGCCAAGGACCCGAATGGCGGCGAGTACGCGGCCACCGTCTCGGCGCTGGTCAGCCGCGGCGTGAAGTTCGAGATCTGCGAGATCACGCTGAAGAACCGCAACCTGAAGAAGGAACAGTTCATCCAGGAGGCGACGTTCACTCCCTCGGGCGTCGTCCGGCTCACCAAGATGCAGTTGCAGGGCTATGCGTACATCAAGCCCTGATGCGGGAGGCGCACCGATGAGCAAGGCAGAACGTTTCGCGGTGCTGGCCGCACTGTGGATGTCGGTGGGAGCCGCTCCGGCGCAAACTGCCGAAGGGACCTTCATCACCAGGTCGCTGACGCCCGAGACTGCGCTGACCGCGGCGCGCGCTGCGCTCGAGCATTGCCGAAAGGCGGGCTACCAGGTCGGCGTGGCAGTGGTCGACCGCGCCGGGTTGCCGCAGGTGTTCTTGCGCGATCGTCATGCGGGCGCGCACACCGTCGAGTTGGCCATCGGCAAGGCCTGGACGGCAGCGAGCTTTCGCATCCCCACGGCCACGCTGGGGACCGAAACGCAGGCCGGCAAGGAGATGAGCGGCATTCGCACCGCGCCGCGGGTCGTGGCGGTCGGCGGTGGTCAGGCCATCGAATCGGCGGGTTCGGTCGTCGGTGCGATCGCCGTGTCCGGCGCGCCGGGCGGCGCTGCGGACGACGCCTGCGCGAAGGCCGGCATCCAGGCCATCGCCGAGGGGCTGGAGTTCTAGCCCAGCGTGTCGGCCCAGATGTTGCGCGCCCAGGCCATGGCAAAGCCGGCTTCGGCTTCGTTGCGAGCGGCCGAGACGCCGCCGGAACCGGCCACGGTCTTGAAGGTCTTCTCGGCCGCGACGTATTCGTGCACGCTGGCGACGTGGATCACGTGCTTCTCGTCGACGAAGCTGTAGCAGGTGTTGGTCAGCATCGGACGCGGATTGATCTCGAGGTCCATCAGTTGCGCCACGATCGCAGCGGCGGCCACCTTGCCATGCGAGTTGGCCATGTGGCCGCTCTTGGGCATCAGCGGCGCGACCTGGATCGAGTCACCCAGCACGTGGATGTGCTTCGCCGCCGTGGATTCGAAGGTCTGGTAGTCCACCTGACACCAGCGTGCGTTGGCATTGGCTAGGCCGGTCTGCACGGCGATCGCGCCGGCGCGCATCGGCGGCAGCACATTGAGCACGTCAGCCTTCACATCGTCCTGCACATCGAACTTGATCGTGCCGGTCCGCGGATCGACCCCCACCGCCTTGTGCTGCGGCCGGTACTCCACCATGCCGGGATAAAGCTCGGCCCAGGCCTTCTTGAAGAGAGCGGCCTTGGAGACGACATCCTGGTTGGCGTCGAGGATCAGGACCTTCGAGCGGGGCTTCGCGCGCTTGAAATAGGCCGCGACCACACTGGCCCTCTCGTAGGGCCCGGGGGGGCAACGGAAAGGCGCCTCGGGGATCGCGATGGCGTACACGCCGCCGTCGGGCAGCGCTTCGAGCTGCCGGCGCAGCGCCAGGGTCTCGGGCCCGGCCTTCCAGGCCTGCAGGATCTGGCCGCTGGCCTGTGCCTCGCGCAGCCCCTGGACGCCGTCGAACATCAGTTCGATGCCCGGGGAGAGCACCAGCTTGTCGTAGCGGATCGTGGCGCCGGATGCGAGCGTCACGGTCCGGGCTGTGGCATCGATCCCCGATGCCGTGTCCCGCACGATGCGCACCCCGTGGCGTGTGGCCAGCGCGTCGTAGGACGTCGTCAGGTCCCCCAACGTCTGCGTGCCGCCCACCACGAGATTGGAGATCGGGCAGGAGACGAAGCTGGCCTGGGGTTCGATCAGGACCACGTCGATGCGCTGGTCGGAGAGCAGGCGCACGTACTTCGCTGCGGTCGCACCGCCGTAGCCCCCGCCGATGACGACGACCTTCGCGCTGCCGGGCACGCCGCCGCTCGGGGTGGCGCAGCCCCCCAGGGCGAGCAGCCCGCCGCCGGCGAGGCCGGCCTGGATCAGTTGACGACGCTTCATGGGAGGCCTTTCAGTTCTGGGCCGCAAAGTACGCGGCGAGCTGCTCGACCTGCTCGGGCGTGTAGCCCTTGGCGAGCTGGTGCATCACGGTGGCCGCGCGCTTGCCTTCACGGAAGGCGGTCATCTGGGCCACGATGTAGTCCTTGCCCAGCCCGCGCAATGGGATGCTGCCGGCGCCATCGACGGCGCGACCGTCGGTGCCGTGGCAGTTTGCGCAGGTGGCCGCGAGCGCCTTCAGGTGGAGGGCCTGCGACGCACTCTGCGCCTGGGCGCTGCCGGCGACGACGAGCCCCACGGCGAGGCACATGCGCAGTGCCGGCAGGGGCGGGAGGATTCTTGGCATGCAGGCTCCTGGTGTCTGTGGTGGAAGACGCTTCGACGCACTGTGCTCACCCCGGTAGAAACGATGAGCGTCGTCGCTGGCGGTAAGGTTGGCAGCTCTTAATATTCGTAAATGCTAATTTACGGTTGCTTGTGGCGACTGCACCATCAGGGTCTGCCCGCACCCCGAGGCCTCGGAGGCCGATGGCTGTCTGCGTCGCGCCGCATCGCGGCGGCGCTCGGCCTGTGTGCACTGCTGCCGGGCGCGCATGCGCAGGCAAACGATGTGACCGTGGCGATGCAAGCCGAGCAGGTGGCACCGCACAGCTATTTCGTGCAGGGCGAGACGGCCCTCGGGTCGGCCTCGAACCAGAACTTCATCTCGAACGCCGGCTTCGTGGTGACCGACAGTTCGGTCGTGGTCATCGATGCGCTCGGCTCGCCACCGCTCGCCGAGCGCCTGCTGCAGGAGATCCGCCGCATCACGGACAAGCCGGTGAGTCATGTGCTGGTGACCCACTATCACGCCGACCACGTGTACGGGCTGCAGGCGTTCAAGAGGGCCGGCGCGACCGTCGTGGCGCAGCGGCGTTCCCTCGAGTACCTGAACTCCGACACCGCGCGACAGCGGCTGGAGGCCAGCCGTCAGACGCTCTTTCCGTGGGTGGACGAAGCGACGCGGCTCGTGCCGGCCGACGTCTGGCTCGATGGCGACACCGATCTGAAGGTCGGTGGATTCGAGTTCCAGTTGCGCGCCGTCGGGCCGGCACACACGCCCGAGGACATGGTGGTTCACGTACCCCGCGAGCTCGTGCTGTTCGCCGGCGATACGGTGTTCCGAGGTCGCATCCCCTTCGTGGGCCAGGCGGACAGCCGGCGCTGGATCGCGTCGCTCGACGGCTTGCTGCGCTTCGACATCCGGGTCATGGTGCCGGGACACGGCCCGCCATCACGCCAACCCGCGGAGGACATCCGCCTGACGCACGATTACCTGCTCTACCTGCGACAGACCATGGGTGACGCGGCCCGCAACCTGGAGCCTTTCGAGGACGCTTATCGGAAGGCCGATTGGTCTCGGTTCGAGGGGTTGCCGCTGTTCGGCGCGGCGAACCGCATGAACGCCTACAACACCTATCTGCAGATGGAGCAGGAGCGTGACTGAACTGCCGTGGTCACGCCGCGCGATCCTGGCCGCGGCGGCCGGAGGTCTGCTGCCGATGCCGGCCGCGGCGCAACAACCGGGCGCGTCGCCGGCCATCGACTGGCCGACGATCGCCCTGGTGGATGGAACGGTCCTTCAACCGGCCGACTGGAATGACACCGCGGCCGTTGTCGTGTTCTGGTCGACGACCTGCCCGTTCTGCCGACGTCACAACGAACACGTCGAGAAGCTCCACCGTGCCAGCGCCGGTCGGCGGCTGCGGGTGCTCGGTGTCGCCGTCGACCGCGATGCCGGCGTCGTGCGCCGCTATCTGGCCGACCGCGGCTACGGCTTTCCGGTCTCGATGAGCGCCCAGCGGCTCCGGCCGCTCTTCACGTCCCGCAACGTCATTCCGATGACGTGCGCGGTCGGTCGGTCGGGACGGTTGTTGCAGTCGATACCCGGAGAAATGTTCGAGGAGGACGTCCTGGACCTGCTCCGGCTGGCGGATCGACCGGACAGGACGGCGGGCATGCAGGACACTTCGCGATGCGCCACCTGATTCCCGGTCCGGCCCGGACCGGCACGTTCTCCAAGGAGTCTTCCATGGTCTCCACCGTCCGCCGGATCTGCGCCTCGATCGCCTGCCTGGCGGGGGCGGGCGCCGGTGCCCAGGGTCTCGATATCTTCAAGGACGCCGACCTCGCGATGGGCCAGCGGCTGATGACGGAGCACAAATGCCAGCAATGCCACGCCACGAAGTTCGGCGGGGACGGGTCCGCGGTGTTCCGACCCGGTGAACGCATCACCACGCCCGGGCTGCTGCGTGGCATGGTCGAGCAGTGCAACACCGAGCTGGGTCTCGGCCTGTTCCCCGAGGAGGTCACCGCGATCGCAGCCGTGCTGCAGCGGGATCACTACCGCTTCAAGTGAGGGGTGGTGGGCCATGATTTGATGTATGCGCAAGTAGTGCAGGAAGCGCAGAATCCGCTACGATGGCAATCGAACGAAACCCGAAGGAATCCCGGTGAGCCAGGAAGAGTCAGAGGCCGTCTTCTCCTCGGCGGCGGACCTGTTCTCCATTTTGTCGACGCCGATCCGCCTGAGGCTGATCAGCGCGCTGTGCCATGGCGAAAAGAACGTCTCGCAGCTGCTTGCGGAGATCGACACCACGCAGCCCAACATGTCGCAGCACCTCTCCACGCTGTACCGCGCCGGTATCCTGGGGAAGCGGCGTGAGGGCACCCAGATCTTCTACAACCTGAAGAGCCAGCGTGCGGCCACCCTGTGTCGAGCGGTCTGCAACCAGATCGCGACTGAGATCGACGGCGATGCCAGCATCCCCGTGTCCGATCGGCTGATGCCGACGCTCAGGCAGGGTTGAGCGGCCGGCGGCACGTTGATTCCGGCAGCCAATGTGCTTGGCGGCGGGTGAGGGCGAGCGAGCCTTCCGGTAGCGTTAACAGGCTCTAGCCCAGACTCATCTCCACCGCGAAGCCCGACGCGGCCGGGACCAACCGAAGTCGCCCGCCATGTGCACGCGCCACCATGTCGGACAGCATCAACCCGAGCCCCATGTTGCCGTCGTAATCCTGCACGTCCAGGGCGGCCTGGATGCGTTGGCGATCCGGTTCGGCAAGACCGCTGCCGTCGTCCTTCAGCCGGATGAGCGTGGCGTGATCGTCGTGCTGCAGGGAGATGACGACGCTGGTCGCCCCGTGGCGCAACGCGTTGTCCAGCAAGTTCATGAACGCCGCCGCCAACAAGTCCGGATCGGCCTTCACACGCGCCGTGCCGCGTGTCACGACGGCCAGGCTGCCGAACGGCAGTTCGCTCACCAACTGGTCCACGTCCACAGGTTGGCGGTTCACTTCACCACCACTGCGGAACATCGTGAGCAATGCCGTGACGACCCGGCGCAAGCGGTCGGCCGACTCGCGGGCTCGTTTCAGGTAGGTCTGCTCGATGGGCAGCGCGTGTCGCTGCGCGACGGCCAGATTGGCGACCATCGCCGCCAGCGGAGTCCGCAGGGCATGTGCTGCGTGGGCCGCGAATGCGCGCTCGTTGGCGACCTGCCGGGCGAGGCGACTGCTCAGGCCGGTGATCGCCCGGTGCACGGGCGCGAGTTCGCTGCGCGCGGGACCGATCAGCGCCTGTCCCGGCAGCATGGGATCGAACTGCGCGATGGCCTTCGACATCCGTTCGATCGGCTCGAGCTCTCTTGTCACGCGCAACCGGAGCCACAGCGAACCGAGCAGCCCGATGGCGAGAGCCGTGCCCATCGGGTACTTGATCGCATCGAAGCGTGCCTCATGGCGTTCGGCCGCCCGCTGAGCGACATGCAACTTGCGGCCTTCGGCGTCCAGCGGCAGCGTGAACACGCGCCACGCCCGGCCCTGGTCCGAAAAGCCAAGCGTGGCCGCCGGGCCCAGGGCGGCGTCCGGCGCACGATGCGAACGCAGCATCACCCGACCGCTGGCATCGACGACCTGCCAGACCATCTGTTCGTCGTGCGGTGGCGCCGGCATGGCTCTTTCTCCGGTCGTCGGGAGCAACGTCGCATTCGACACGAGGAGGCCCATCAGGATCTCGGCCGACTCCTGCAGGGTGTTGTCGAGCAACTCGTCGACCTCGTGCCGGACCACCCACCCCACGGCGGCCGACACGGCAACGCCCCAGGCCAGCGAAACACCGATCAGCGCCGCCGAGAGTCGGCCACGAATCGAGGGCAGAGCGCTCATGCGGAGATCCGGTAGCCCATGCCGCGTACGGTCTCGATCAGGCCACGCCCCAGCTTGCGTCGGATGCCGGACACATGCACTTCCAGCATGTTGCTTGACACCTCGCCCTCCAGGCCCAGGACCAGTGCCTCCAGATCGCCCTTCGAGACCAGCCGGCCGGCGCGCAGCGCCAGCGCCTCGACGAACGCCCATTCACGCGCCGTCAGGTGGCACTTGTCGCAGGCCGTCTTCTCGTGAGCGCCGCGCAGGAGGTAATCGGACTGGCGGTGATCGAAGCGCTTCGGGTCGAACTCGACGATCTGCGCGCCGCGCCCCTTGTGATCGGTGTGGCAGCTGTTGCAGGCCTGAGGCTTGAGCCGGCGTGGTAGCCGGTCTTGCCGCGCACGTCCTGGCCGATGTCCTTATGGCAGTCCATGCACTGCCCGTCCTGTGCCTTGCGGTTGAACTTGACGTGGCACGTCGCACACTCGTGCTCCCACTTGGCGTGGCCCTGGATGACCGGGCCCGGCTGGAGAACGGACTCGATGCCCTGTGCCGGCGACAGGCCGGGGAGCAGAGCGCAGCACGCAAGGCCCGCCCGGATGGCCCTTGTCCATGCTGACCATGCGTTCATCCGGCCGCAGCATCAGTAGGCGTGGACCGCCACGACATGGACCGTCGCGCTGACCACGAGCAGGTAGACGAAGGGAACGTGTGCAACGTGCCACAGCGCGAACACGCGCTCGTACGCCGAGAACTGTGCGACCCGCACCACCGCCGCCAGATAGCGGCCGATCAGCTTGCGCAACTGTCTTCGGCGCGCGGCCATTTCCTCCGCCGGGCGACCCGGGCTCGCCGCGCAGATCGCCTCGTCCAGACCTTTGCAGCATTGGCGGTAGACCCGCCATTGTCGGCAAGGCAGCACGAAGAGCAGTCGCCAGACATGGCGCAAGTCGCGCCCTGTCGCCAAGGTCTCCTGGTGAAAGCCGAGCAGTTGCGCCTCGACCTTGGGGGCGAACTGCAGGCGCGACCGCGCAGCCTGCCCATCCAGCCCGGCTCGGGCCTGCAGTTCCTGCAGGCTGCTTTTCTCACCGCTCAGGCCATGGTGGATGCGGACGTAGAGAAAGCGGCCCACCACGCCGCTGAGGGCGACGATCACCATGCTGTAGAGCGCAACCGCCGCGTTGAGCGAGCCGACGTGGAAGGTGGTGTGGGCCAGGATCAGCACCGGCCCGCCGATGCCCAGCGTCATGTGGGCCCAGAACCACCACTTGACCTTGCCCCACCGGCGCATGCCGGGGAGGTACTTGCGCAGCGGATAGCCGAACAGCAGCAGCATCGCCACGCCGCCGCCGACCCCGAGCCAGTAGCCGATGTCGTCTCCCGTCTCGAAATAGCCGCTGGTGCTGAGGTGCCACGTCGCCAGCGTCAGTACCAGCAGCAGCGCATACAGCGCGAGGTCGCCGCTGGGGTGCGTTGCAGAGGAAGAGCTGCCCGTGCGCGAAGCAGGACGGCTGCTCGGGGCCTGAGATCTCATGACGGCGTGGAACTCCCCTGGCGATGCGCGACGCGTGCAAGGCGTCTCGCTCGTGGATCGATAACCACACTGACGTTATTGATGCCCGCTGAAGCCGCACTGAAGATCGGCGTGAATGGATGTAACAGTCGCCGCAGAGCTCACGATGCGAGCTCGATTCCGCGTAGCACCTTGGAAGGACGCTCAGCCGCCCCAGTCGCGCGGCGCGCCTTGGTCGCACTTCCTGCAGGCCAGGCGCTTGCCGAGCGCACTGTCGCGGCCCTCGGCGGTGGTGGTCCACGGCCGGTTCGTCCACGGCGGGTCGTGGCGCACATGCTGGTTGTGGCCGCACTCGAGCTCGGCGACCCAGTGGGCTTCGTCGTCCCGATGAAAGCCGACGATGCGCTGGTCCATCGCGGGCCTGTACAGGGCGTGCGCGTCGCGGTTCAGCAGGTCAGCGCCGCGGCTGCCGCGGCGGCGGACACGAGGCAGGCGGCGGTGCGCACGTGGTTCCACCGCAACCACTCGCGCACATAGACCGGCCAGTAGGCCGCGGCTTCCGCCGACCCGCTGTCCAGCCGCGCGAGCCGCTCGTTGCGCGGCACGTTGCAGACGGCGGTGACGCCGAACGATCCGATCACGTAGCAGAGGCCGGCGGCCAGCAGCAGCGCCGAGCGCGTGCTTCCCCACGGAAAGAAGCCGGCGAGGATGCAGATGGCGGCCAGCACCGTGGTGCCGATGAAGAGGCCCAGGAAGCCGGGGTTCAACACGACCCGGTTGATGCGCTGCATGGCAGCCAGGCCGTGCTCTGCGGGCAACTCGGCCAGCGCCTTCATCACGAAGGCGGAGAACGCGAAGAACACGCCGCCGGTCAGGCCGGCGCCGAGGCACACCAGGAAGGGCAGCGTGGTCAGCATGGAGGAGGGGGCGAGGCCGGCGGTCGGGGGCCGGGATGGCTTTGGCCGAACTCTACCGGGCCGCAGTGGCGCATGATGGCGAACCATGCCCCGTCGTCGCCGGCTCCTGCTGCTCGTTCCCGCGCTCGCCGTCGGCGCGTGCGCCGGCCTGTCCGGCCGCGATCCACCGCGGGTGTCGGTGGCCGGCCTCGAGGCGCTGCCCGGAGAAGGACTGGAACTGCGCTTCCTGGTCAAGCTGCGCGTGCAGAACCCGAACGATGCGCCGATCGACTACCGCGGCCTCTCGATGGAACTCGAGCTGATGGGCCAGCCCTTCGCCAGCGGCGTCAGCGACGCGGCCGGCAGCGTGCCGCGCTTCGGCGAGGCGGTGATCGGCGTGCCGGCCAGCGTCTCGGCGATCGCCGCGGTGCGCCAGATGCTCGGCCTGCCCTCGCGCGACGTGCGCAGCCTCGACTACCGCCTGCGCGGCAAGCTGGCCGGCGCGGTGGGGACGGCGCTGCGCTTCGAGTCCACAGGGCAGCTCGACATCGCGGCCTTCGGTGGCCCCGCGCCGGGCCGCTGAAGGCCCACCGGCGGCTGTAGGCCCAGGCCCACACGCAGGGGCGCGGTCCGCTGATCGTCAGGCAGTGTCGGCGAGGCCACGATGGCGGCAACCTCAACAGGAGTTGCCGATGAGCCAGCACGAAGTCCCCGAAGCCTACGGCGTGTTCAAGCCGGTCGGTCACGTGGTGATCTCCTTCCCCAGCGATGCCGACCTGCGCTTCGCGCAGGCCGCGCTGGTCGAGGCTGGCTTCCACGGGCCCGACACGGTGCGGAGCTACACGCCGGCCGCGATGATCGAGCAGATCGATGCGCAACTGGCCGACGCCAGCCCGCTCGCCTCGCTCGGGCAGGAACTCAACCTCGTGAAGGCGCACCGTGCGCTGGCCGAGCGGGGCTATCACTGGCTGGTGGTGCGCGCGCCCTCCGACGATCAGGCGCGCCGGGTCGCCTCGGTGGCGCGGCGTTTCAACGCCGAGCGCGCGCAGAAGTATGGACGCCTGATCGTCGAGGAACTGATCGAGCATGGCGACGACCTGCCGCAGGTGGCCGAATCGCCGGCGCGCGGGCTCGATGCACAGACGGCGAGCGGCCGCGAGCGCGATCGCTGACGGCGCACGCAGGCTGTGCTGTCACCTGGGCGACACCGACCGCCCTCAATGCCTGCCCGCGGCTGACAAGGCGCCGACGCAGGACGCAGCGCGGGCAAGTTGCCCGCTGCGGCGTGCGTCGGAGCGGACGGGTCGGACATAGCATCGCAGTGGGTGCCGCGCGCTCTGTGTCTTCCGACGCCGCGCGGCGTTCGCCATTCCGTCCGTCAAGAACACAGGAGACAACATGACTGCAGCAGGCCATCGTACGTTCGGCATTCTTCTCTCGCTCGCATTCGCGACCGGCGGCGCGCTGGCCGCGGGAAAGACGCTCTCGGTCACGGAGAAGGTCGACGTGGCAGCCACGCCGGCCAAGACCTTCGCCGCCATCAAGGACTTCGACAGCTGGCAGAACTGGCACCCGGCGATCGGCGGCACCGAGATCACCAAGGGCAAGGGCAATACCAAGGGCACGGTGCGGGTGCTGACCACCAAGGACGGCGCGAAGATCACCGAGGAACTGCTGTCGCACAGCGCTTCGTCGATGAGCTACAAGTACCGCATCACCGATTCGCCGCTGCCCGTGACCGACTATGTCTCGACGCTGAAGGTCGCGAAGGCGAAGGGCGGCTCCACGGTGACCTGGTCGTCGACCTTCAAGGCCAAGGAAGGCGTCTCGGACGATGAGGCGAAGAAGGTGATTTCCGGCGTCTACCGCGCCGGACTCGACAACCTGCCGGCCGTCGTCAAGTAAGAGGAAGTCGGATCAGGGTGGCGCGAGCAGGAAGCTGCCGCTGTCGCCGCCCGTTTCGAGCGCCGGCCCGCTGTCGTCCTTCAGGGCCACGCCGGTGAGCTGGCGCGAGCGCGCCTCGCCCAGCAGCCAGGCTAGGCGGGCGGCGGCTTGCGGCAAGGGCAGGCCCTCGGGGCGCACGTTGGAGATGCAGTTGCGCTCGGCGTCGACCCGGCCTGCTCGCGGCGACCAGGTGACGTAGACACCCATGCTGTCGGGCGAACTGAGCCCCGGCCGCTCGCCGACCAGCACCACCGCGAGCCGGGCGCCGAGCGCCTCGCCGATCGGGTCGCCGATCGCCACGCGCGCCTGCCGCACGATCGCCACCGGTGCCCAGCGCCAGTCGCGCGCCAGCACACGGCGCAGTTCGGCGATGAAGGGCGCGGCGTGGCGCTCGATGGCCAGCGCCGACAGCCCATCGGCCACCACCAGCGCGAGATCGGCCTGTTCGTTGGCCGTGCAGGCGGCGAGACGGGCGATGGAGGCCTCGTCGAGCCGGCGGCCCAGGTCGGGCCGCTGCAGGTAGATATGGCGGTCGGCGGCAGCGCTGTGCAACGCCAGCGTCGGCAGACCGAGCGCGCGGACCGCGGCGTCGACCGCTTCATGGTCCAGCGGCCGGTGCACGGCGTCGCGCGCCTGGGCGTGCGCAAGCTGGAAGTCGAGCTGCGGCGCAGTGGGCTGGCTGATGCCGCTGCGGCCCAGGCCGATGCGCGCCGGTGTGTGCCGGCGCAGCACGCTCCAGGGGTTGGCGATGACCGGGCCGCCGCTCATCAGCGCGGGTGCTCCAGCAGGCGGGCCAGGGCCGGCGGCATCAGGTCGGTCAGCCGATCGGGCGCGCCGGGCTCGGTGATGCGCATGGCCTCCAGCCAGCGCTCGAACTCCGGCGCGGGCCGCAGGCCCAGCACGCGGCGTGCGTAGAGCGCGTCGTGGAAGGATGTGGTCTGGTAGTTCAGCATCACGTCGTCCGAGCCCGGGATGCCCATGATGAAGCTGCAGCCGGCCACGCCCAGCAACGTGAGCAGCACGTCCATGTCGTTCTGGTCGGCCTCGGCGTGGTTGGTGTAGCAGATGTCGCAGCCCATCGGCAGGCCGAGCAGCTTGGCGCAGAAATGGTCTTCGAGGCCGGCGCGGATGATCTGCTTGCCGTCGTACAGGTACTCGGGGCCGATGAAGCCGACCACGCTGTTCACCAGCAGCGGCTCGAAGCGCCGTGCCACCGCGTAGGCCCGCGCCTCGATCGTCTGCTGGTCGCAGCCGTGGTGGGCCTGGGCTGACAGCGCGCTGCCCTGGCCGGTCTCGAAGTACATGACGTTGCGGCCGCGCTGGCCGTCGTCGGAGAACAGCGCGCCGCGCTGCAGCGACAGTGCGGCGTCGTGCGCCTCGGCGAGCAGCGCCAGGTCGATGCCGAAGCTGCGGTTGGTGGCTTCGGTGCCCCCGATCGACTGGAACACCAGGTCCACCGGCGCGCCGCGCTCGATGCACTGCAGCGTGTTGGTCACGTGGGTCAGCACGCAGCTCTGCGTGGGGATCTCGTAGCGCTGGATCACCGCGTCCAGCATCTGCAGCAGCCGCGTCACCTGGGCCACGTTGTCGGTGGCCGGGTTGATGCCGATCACCGCGTCGCCGCTGCCGTAGAGAAGGCCGTCGAGCGTGCTGGCGGCGATGCCGGCGGCGTTGTCGGTCGGGTGGTTGGGCTGCAGCCGGGTGGACAGCCGGCCGGGCAGGCCAATGGTGTCGCGAAAGCGCGTGCGCACGCGGCATTTGCGCGCGACCAGGATCAGGTCCTGGTTGCGCATGATCTTGCTGACCGCTGCGGTCATCTCGGGCGTCAGGCCGGGCGCCGCGGCGCGCAGCGTGTCGCCGTCGACCGCGTCGGACAGCAGCCAGTCGCGCAGGTCGCCCACAGTGAGGTGGGCGATCGGGGCAAAGGCGGCGGCGTCGTGGCTGTCGAGAATGAGGCGCGTGACCTCGTCGTCCTCGTAGGGCACAAGCGCGTCGTTCAGGAAGGTCTTGAGCGGCAGCGCCGCCAGCGCGATCTGCGCCGCGGCGCGCTCCTCGCTGCTGCGCGCCGCGACCCCGGCGAGTTCGTCGCCGGAGCGCGCGGGCGAAGCCCGGGCCATCAACGTGCGCAGGTCGTCGAAGCTGTAGCGCCGCGGGCCGATGGAGTGCGCGTAGGCCATGCGTCGATCATGCCGCAGCGAGCGCCGCCCGCTCGCGGCGCTTGTGGGTCAGCAGGAAATAGCCGTAGCCGACGACGCCCAGCCCGACGAACAGCATCGCGACCAAGGGATTGAAGTACACCATCGTGGCCAGGCACACCACGGCCGCCGCCAGCGCGAAGGCCGGGAAGATCGGGAACATGGGCGCGCGGAAGGGCCGCGCCAGGTTCGGCTCGCTGCGGCGCAGCTTGAACAGGCTGGCCATGCTGACGATGTACATCACGATCGCGCCGAACACGCTCATCGTCACGATGTTGGCGGTGAGGGTCTGGCCGCCGAAGGAGATCAGCTCGTCGCTGAAGATGGCCAGGATGCCCACCACGCCGCCGGCCAGCACCGCGATGTGCGGCGTGTGGAAGCGCGGATGAACCTTGCCCAGCAGCTCGGGCAGGTAGCCGGCGCGCGACAGCGCGAAGATCTGCCGCGAGTAGCCGAGGATGATGCCGTGGAAGGAGGCGATCAGGCCGAACAGCCCCAGCCACACCAGCATGTGCAGCCAGCCGCTGGATTCGCCGACGATCGCCTTCATCGCCTGCGGCAGCGGGTCGTTGATGTTGGCCAGCTTGGTCCAGTCGCCCACGCCGCCGGCGAAGATCATCACGCCGGTGGCCAGCAGCAGCAGGGTGACGATGCCGCCGATGTAGGCGATGGGGATGGAGCGCTTCGGGTCCTTGGCCTCCTCGGCCGCCATGGCCACGCCCTCGATCGCCAGGAAGAACCAGATCGCGAACGGGATCGCGGCGAAGATGCCGCCGAGCGAGCCGAGGCTGAAGCTGTCCTCGCCGGACCAGCCGCCCTTGACGAAGTTGGCCATCGAGAAGCCCGGCGCCACCACGCCCATGAAGACCAGCAGTTCGAAGATCGCGATCAGCGTCACCGCCAGCTCGAAGGTGGCCGCGATCTGCACGCCCAGGATGTTGAGCGTCATGAAGATCAGGTAGGCACCGACCGCGGCGGTCTTCGGGTCCAGGCCCGGGAACTGCACCGCGAGGTAGGAGCCGATCGCCAGCGAGATGGCCGGCGGCGCGAACACGAACTCGATCAGCGTGGCGTAGCCGGCGATGTAGCCGCCGGTCGGACCGAAGGCGCGGCGGCCGTACTCGAACGGGCCGCCCGCGTGCGGGATCGACGTGGTGAGCTCGGTGAAGCTGAAGATGAAGGTGGTGTACATCAGCGCGATGAAGCCCGCCGTCACCAGGAAGCCCAGCGTGCCGGCGCCGGCCCAGCCGTAGCTCCAGCCGAAATACTCGCCCGAGATCACCAGGCCGACCGCGATGCCCCACAGCTGCAGGGTCGAGAGGGACTTGTTCAGTCCCGGTCCCGTACTTGTACTCATGCGTAATCCCTCCGGATGATGTGAAAGTCCCCGCAGTTGGCGCGGTGTTTGCATCAGCGTAGACAGAGCGCAGAGGGAGCGTTAGCGGAAATCGGCAATGTTGAACGGCACCGCAAGCACGCAGAACGTGCCCGACCACGCCGCACGGCAGGACGCTCCGTGGTGCGCGCGCTCGCACCGCTCGACCGACGTCGACGAGCACGCCTCGCATCTGTCAGGTTGGCGACAGGCATACGACCAGCTCGGCAGCGGCGGTTTCGAAGGCCGGCTCGACGAGGCGGTGAGTGCGGGCGTGCAGCTGTTCCGCGAGCGCACCAGCCAGCGCCTGCGCCAGCGCTGCGAGGTCTGGCAGGGCGCGCTGTGGTGCGGCATCACCGTGGCCGACGACGGCTCGCGGCTGGACGGCCGCCTGGTCGGCGCCGACGGCGTGATGGTCAGCGGCGAGGACGGCGGCTTCGAGCTGGTGAGCCCGGCCGGGCACGACATCGTCGGCTTCGTCGTCTCGCGCGAGGCGCTGCAGTCGCACGCCCCCGGGCTGGCGCTGCCGCGGG
>NZ_AZSN01000036.1:0-31640 GCF_000576225.1 Methylibium sp. T29-B
GCTCGGCCTCGGCCTGCGCCAGGGTTGGCCGCGCGGGCTTCACGCCGCCGCTGCGCAGTGGCGCGCGGCGGACGGTCGCGGTCGAGGAGGGCGCGCCGGGCGCCGGCTTCTTGAGCTTGAGGGTGGCCATGTCGGTGCCGATTGGATCATGGCGCGCCGCGGGCGCCGGGCCGGCCACTCAGGACGCCAGCCCGAACAGCTCGCGCAGTGCCTCGCGGTAGGCGCCCTGGCCGACGGCGTTGGTGTTGTGGTGCGAGCCACCTTCCACCAGCAGCCAACGCTTGGGCGACGCGGCGCGCTCGTACAGCGCCTTGCCGAGCGCGGGCGGGATCAGCCGGTCCTCGCTGCCATGCACCACCAGCAGCGGCGAGCCGACCCGGGCCACCTTCTCCTGTGCGTCGAAGCGCTGCGTGATCAGCGGGCCCAGCGGCAGCCAGCCCCAGCGCATCTGCGAGAACACGTCGCGCACCGAGGTGAAGCTGCCCTCGACGATCAGCCCGGCCTCGTCGGGCACCTGCGCGGCGAGGTCGATCGCGATCGCGCCGCCCAGCGAGTGGCCGAAGATGTAGCGCGGCGCGCCCGGGTGCTGCACGGCAAGCCAATCCCAGGCGGCGCGGGCGTCCTCGTAGGCCATCTGCTCCGACGGCAGCTCGCCCGGGGCGCTGCGGCCGAAGCCGCGGTAGTCGATCGCCAGCACGTTGAAGCCCAGCTCCTGCATGCGCCGCACGCGGCGGGCGCTGCCGGTCACGTCCCAGCGCGCGCCGTGCAGGTAGAGCAGCACCGGCGCTCCGGCCTGCGCGCCGTCGGGGCGCGGATGCCACAGGCCGTGCAGCCGCGCCGGCCGGCCGGTCGCGGCGGAGTCGAAGTCGATCCACACGTCGTCCATGCCCTCGGCGGCGGTCACGCCACCGGCCCAGGGCGACGCGGCGGGCTGGAAGATCCAGCGGCGCTGCTGGGTGTCGAGCGAGGCGCAGCCGGCCGTCAGCAGCACGAGGCCGAGCAGCAGGGCGACGAGGGCGGGCGCGATGCCGGGGCGGCGTGCGGAGCGGGGCGGTGCGGGCATGGGCGACAGAGCGCCGCGCCGCGCAGAAGTTCAGCGGCCGCGCAGGAAGCGCTGGTCCAGCTCCTTCAGCGTGAGCTGGCGCCAGGTGGGGCGGCCGTGGTTGCATTGGTCGGCGCGCTCGGTGCGCTCCATGTCGCGCAGCAGCGCGTTCATCTCTTCGACGCTGAGGCGCCGGTTGGCGCGCACCGCGCCGTGGCAGGCCATGCTGGACAGCAGCTCGTGCTGCGCACGCTCGATCGCGTGGCTGGCGTCGTAGCGCGCCAGTTCGGCCAGCACCGAGCGCGCCAGCGCCACCATGTCGCCGCCGGCCAGCGCGGCCGGGTGCGAGCGCAGTGCCAGCACGTTGGACGACAGCACCGTGAGGTCGAGGCCGAGCCGCGCCAGCGTCTCCACCTGCGCCTCGGCGGTAGCCACCTCGGCGGCGGTGGCCGGGAAGATGGCGGGGATCAGCAGCGGCTGCGATTCGATGCGTGCGCCGGCCAGGCCGGCCTTGAGCCGCTCGTAGACCACGCGCTCGTGCGCGGCGTGCATGTCGACGATGACCAGGCCGTCGCGGTTCTCGGCCAGGATGTACACGCCGCCCAGCTGCGCCAGCGCGCGGCCCAGCGGCCAGTCGTCACCGCTCTGAAGGGTCAGCGGCAGGGACGGGGACGGAGCGCCACCGTCCGGCGCCGCATCGAGGTGCAGCAGCAGGTCGACCGATTCGCCGCTCGGTGCGGGCCAGGCCGGCCGGCGCTCGCTGACGCCTGCGCCCAGGCCCAGCCCGGCCTGCTCGGCCAGCGGGCTCCACACGGCCGGCCGGGTGGGCTCGAACAGCGCGGGACGGGTCTCGTCGGCACGCGGCAGCGCCAGCGCGTCCTCGGCGGCGTGTCGCACCGCCTGGTGCACCTCGCGGCCGTCGCGGAAGCGCACCTCGATCTTGGTCGGGTGCACGTTCACGTCGACCCGCGAGGGGGCGATCTCGATGAACAGCACGTAGCTCGGCTGGCGCCCGCCGTGCAGCACGTCGGCGTAGGCGGTGCGCAGGCCGTGGGAGATGAGCCGGTCGCGCACGTGGCGGCCGTTGACGTAGACGTACTGCTCGTCGGCCCGGGCACGCGCGGCATCGGGCAGGCCGATGCGGCCGCTGATGCGCAGGCCGGTGGGCTGGGCCGTGACCTCGCGGCTGTGGGCCATGAAGTCTTCGCCCAGCGCGTCGCGGATGCGCTGCTCGAGCGGCGCGCGGCGCCACTGCGCCAGCAGCTTGCCCTCGTGCCAGACCGCGAAGCCCACGTCGGGCCGCGCCAGCGCGTGGCGGCGCACCGCCTCCAGGCAGTGGGCCAGCTCGGTGGCGTCGGTCTTCAGGAACTTGCGGCGTGCGGGCGTGCTGAAGAACAGCTCGCGCACCTCCACGCTGGTGCCCACGCCGCGTGCGGCGGGCACCAGCTCACCGGAGCGGGCGTCGAGGCGCTGCGCGTGGGGGGCGTCGGCGTGGCGGCTGGCGATCGACAGCTCCGACACCGCGGCGATGGCGGCCAGCGCCTCGCCGCGAAAGCCCATCGTCGACACGTTCTCCAGCTCGTCGAGCGAGGCGATCTTGCTGGTCGCGTGGCGCTTGAGCGCCAGCGGCAGCTCGCTGGCGGGGATGCCGGCACCGTCGTCCTCCACCAGGATGGCGCGCACGCCGCCGGCCATCAGCTTGACGACGATCTCGCGGGCGCCGGCGTCGAGGGCGTTGTCGACCAGCTCTCGCACCACCGAGGCCGGCCGCTCGACCACTTCGCCGGCGGCGATCTGGCTCACCAGCTCGTCGGGCAGCTCACGGATCTGCCGGCGCGGGCCGGCCGGGGACAACACAGCATTCATCGAGAAGATTGTAGGAGCGCGAAATCGGGCGTCGGCCTGTTATGGTCACGGGCACCGCCTCGATCGACCCTCGACTTCCTCTCACGCATGCACGACCTCACGCTGATCGTCACGCTGGCCGGCGGGCTGGCCTTTGCCCTGCTGCTGGGCACGCTGACGCGTCGGCTCGGCCTGTCGACGCTGGTGGGCTACATGCTGGCCGGCATCGTGGTCGGCCCCAACACGCCGGGCTTCGTGGCCGATCAGTCGCTGGCCTCGCAGCTGTCGGAGATCGGCGTGATCCTGCTGATGTTCGGCGTGGGGCAGCACTTCCATCCGCAGGAGCTGCTGCGCGTGTGGCGCCTCGCGGTGCCCGGCGCGGTGGCGCAGAGCCTGGTGGCCGGCGTGGCCGGCTGGGCCGCGGCGCGCGCCTTCGGCTGGTCGCATGCGGCCGGTGCGGTGTTCGGCATGTCCCTGGCGGTGGCGAGCACCGTGGTGCTGATGCGCATGCTGGTGGAGCGCGACCGCCTGAGCTCGCGCGACGGCCATGTGGCGGTGGGCTGGCTGATCGTCGAGGACCTGTTCACCGTCGCGGCGCTGGTGGTGCTGCCGGTGCTGGCGAGCGACTCCTCCGATGCGCAGAGCCTGGGCAGCGCGCTGCTGCTGGCGATGGGCAAGGTCGCGGCCTTCGTGGCGATCGTCATGCTGGTCGGCACCCGGGTGGTGGGCCGGCTGCTGGAGCGCGTGGCGGGCGCGCGCTCGGCCGAGCTGTTCACGCTCACGGTGTTCGTGGTGGCGCTGGGCGTGGCGGTGCTGGCGTCGGAGCTGTTCCATGTGTCGGTGGCGCTCGGGGCCTTCTTCGCCGGGCTGGTGGTCGGGCAGTCGCGCTTCGGGCCGCAGGCGGCGGCCGACATGGCGCCGTTCCGCGACGTCTTCACCGCGCTGTTCTTCGTATCGGTGGGCATGCTGTTCAACCCGAACCTGGTGGTGCAGCAGCCCGCGCTGGTGCTCACCGCGCTGGGCGTCGTGCTGCTGCTCAAGCCGCTGGTGGCGGTGGTGATCGTGCTGCTGCTGCGCTCCGACTGGCGCACCGCCGCGACGGTGGGCGTGGGGCTGGCGCAGATCGGCGAGTTCTCCTTCATCCTGGCGAGCCTGGGGTTGAGCCTGGGCGTGATCCCCAAGGAGGCGCTGGACGTGCTGGTGGTGGCGGCCATCGTCTCGATCGCGCTCAACCCGGTGCTGTTCCGCCTGGTCGAGCGCTGGCTGCCGAAGGAGCGCGGCAGCGCGCCCGAGGAAGAGGTGCCGCTCGCCTCCACCTATGCGCCGGACGCGCCGGGCGCCGCGGTGGTGCTGGCCGGCTACCGCTCGCTCGGTCGGCGCGTGGTGCAGCGCTGCGCCGCCGCCGGCATCCCGCTGTGCGTGGTGCAACACGAGGCGATCGAGGCGCTGGAGGGCCTGCCGCCCGGCGTGGCCCAGATCTACGGCGACCCCGGACGCCCCGACGTGCTGGCCGCCGCCGGCCTGGGCCAGGCACACATGCTGGTGGTGGCCGACATGCCGCTGGTGGAGAAGATGCAGGTCTGTCGCGCGGCGCGCCAGCTCAACCCGCGCGTGGAGATCGTCGGCGCGGCGATGAACGATGCCGAGGCCGCCTGGCTGCGCGACTTCGGCGCCGAGTTCGTGGTCGATGCGTTGGACGAGCAGACCGAGCAGATCACCCGCGCCATCCGCGCGCGGCTGTGAGCCGCCGTCGCCGTCACGGTGGCCCCGGATAATCGCGTCCCATGGAAATCATTGCCTACCTGATCGACTTCATCCTGCGCGTCGACGTGCACCTCGCGGCCTTCGTGCAGGCCTACGGCGCCTGGGTCTACGCGCTGCTGTTCCTGATCGTGTTCGTCGAGACCGGCGTGGTGGTGATGCCCTTCCTGCCCGGCGACTCGCTGCTGTTCGTGGTGGGCACGCTGTGCGGCGCCGGGCTGATGAGCCTGCCGCTGGCGATGGGGCTGCTGCTGGTGGCCGCGGTGCTGGGCGACCAGACCAACTACTCGATCGGGCGCTATTTCGGACCCAAGGTATTCCAGTGGGAGAGTTCGCGCTTCTTCAACAAGCGCGCCTTCGACCAGGCCCACGCCTTCTACGAGCGCTACGGCGGCATCACCATCGTGCTGGCGCGCTTCATGCCGTTCATCCGCACCTTCGCGCCCTTCGTGGCCGGCGTGGCCGCGATGAGCCGCGGCAAGTTCACCGCCTACAACGTGCTGGGGGCGGTGCTGTGGGTCTGCGGCCTGGTGCTCGCCGGCTACTGGTTCGGCAACATCCCGTGGGTGCAGCAGAACCTCAGCAAGATCATCTGGGCCATGATCATCATCCCGGCGTGGTGGCGCTGTTCGGCGCCTGGCGCGCCAGCCGCGGCGAGGGCAAGGCGCAGGCCGTCTGACGGCTCAGTTCGGTGCGAGTTCCGCCACTGTCTGTTGTCTTCGCATGCGTCTCGACGGCAAACTCAAATCCTGGAACGATGAGCGCGGTTTCGGCTTCATCGATCCGGTTCATGGTGGGCAGGATATCTTCGTCCACATCAAGGCCTTTCCTTCAGGAACCGGTCGACCTACCGTCGGGCAGGCCGTAACTTTCGAGGTAGAACTCGGCCCCAACGGAAAGAAGCGCGCGCGCTCGGTGCAGTACCCGGTGCGTGGTCGATCCCGCAAGCCGCTGCGCTCCGAAGCCCCGGCTGACTGGACGCTCCCCCGACTACTCGCTATTCCCGCATTCGTCGCGATCTACTACGTCGTGGCGAGTCACTGGCCGGTCAAGCCGGTCGTCGCGGCCATCTACGTGTTCGTCAGTCTTGTTTCCTTCATGGCATACGCGCTGGACAAGTCAGCGGCCATCCAGAAGCGCTGGCGAACGTCCGAAGGAACACTGCTCCTCATCGGGCTCGCCTGCGGCTGGCCCGGATCCCTGGTCGCGCAGCAGTTCCTGCGGCACAAGTCCTCCAAGCCGAGTTTCGTGGCCGCATTTTGGTTGACTGTGCTGCTGAATGTCGCGGGGTTCGTCGTCCTGCACGCGGGTGTGCTTCCGCTGCCGTGGTTGTGACGAAATGGCTCGACGCCCTCGATAGCACCCACATCCCAGGCAGGCCAGCGGCGACACCGCGACACCGGTGCAAGGCCGGTTCTGTCCGTCACATGGAGCGGTTGCGCGCCAGCGGCGGGTTCTTCGCGAAGTAACGCAGGATGCCGCTCAGCAGCGCCTCCACCAGCTGGGTCTGGTAGGCCGGGTCGCGCAGGCGCTTCTCCTCCTCGGGGTTGGAGATGAAGGCCGTTTCCACCAGGATGGAGGGCACGTCGGGCGCCTTCAGCACCGCGAAGCCGGCCTGCTCGACGCGCGGCTTGTGCAGCCGGCCGACCTGTCCGATGCGGCCCAGCACTTCGCTGCCGAGTCGCAGGCTGTCGCGGATCTGCACGCTGGTGCTCATGTCGAGCAGGGCGCGCGTGACGGCGGCGTCCTTGCTCTTGATGTTGGTGCCGCCCACCAGGTCGGCGGCGTTCTCCTTCTGCGCCATCCAGCGCGCCTCCACGCTGGTGGCGCCGCGCTCGCTGAGCGCGAACACCGAGGCACCGCGCGCATGCGGCTTGATGAAGCGTCGGCGTGGATGGAGATGAACAGGTCGGCCTGCACCCGGCGCGCCTTGCGCACGCGCTCGTTGAGCGGCACGAAGAAGTCGGCGTCGCGCGTCATCATCGCGCGCATGTTGGGTTGCTCGTTGATGCGGGCGCGCAGGCGCTGCGCCACCTGCAGCACCACGTCCTTCTCGCGCAGGCCGGTCGGGCCGATGGCGCCGGGGTCCTCGCCGCCGTGGCCGGGATCGAGCGCGACGATCACCAGCCGTTCGGCGATGCGCTTGGCCGCCGCAGCACCCGCTGACGGCGGCTCGCTGCCGGCCACCGGCGGCACCGGCAGCGGCCCGGTGGCGCTGGCGGCGGGCTTGTTGCCGTGCCCGCCCATCTGGCCGATGAAGTCGCCCAGTGCGTCGTTCACCGCCGAGGCGGCGCGGTCCGAGGGCTCGGCGGCGGCGCGGTCGGCGTAGACCTTCTCCTGCACCAGCGCGAGCAGTGGGTCGCGCTCGGCGGTCGGGTAGAGGTCGAACACCAGCCGGTGCCGGTAGGCGGCCACCGGATCGAGCGTGAAGACCTGCGGCGCGGTGGGCTGTTTCAGGTCGATCACCAGCCGCACCACGCGCGGCTGGTTCTGGCCGACGCGCACACCGGAGATGAAGGGATCGCCGGCCTTCACCTTGCCGACCACCTCGCGCAGTTCGGGGCTGAGTTCGAGGCCTTCGACGTCGATCACCACGCGCTGCGGGTTCTCGGCCATGAAGTGCTTCGCGGCGAGCGCGGTGTCGGACTCGATGGTCACGCGGGTGTAGTCGGCTGCCGGCCACACGCGCACCGCGACGATGCTGGCACCGAAGGCCAGTTCGCGCGTGCCGAGCAGCAGCACGACCGAGCCGGCGCGTTGCAGCAGTCGGCGTCGGGAGGGTTTCATCGCAGCAGCTCCCGGCCGCGCTCGGTGTAGGCCATCAGGGTCACGGCGCGTTGGTCGCCATCCAGCGGCGCAAGTTCCACGCGCAGGTCGGGGACGGGCAGGGTCTCGCCGGCGTTCTGCGCCCACTCCACGAGCTTGAGGCCCGGGCCCGCGAAGATGTCGCGAAAGCCCGCGTCCTCCCACTCGCGCTCGTCACCGAAGCGGTAGAAGTCGAAGTGCCAGGCAGGCCCGGTGGCGAGTTCGTACGGTTCGACCACCGCATAGCTCGGGCTCTTCACGCGGCCGGTGACGCCCAGCGCGCGCAGCAGGTGGCGCGTGAAGGTGGTCTTGCCGGCGCCGAGCGGTCCCTGCAGCTCGATGAAGGCGTCGCGCAGCGCCGCATGGGCGGCCAGTGCGGACGCGCGCGCCGCGCAGGCGTCCTCGTCGGGCCAGTGTTCGTGTCGGGTTTCTAGAATCGGTGGATGCATCGAACGCAAGGCGTCCCGGACGAGCAGGCCGTGATGGCCGGGCTGCGCCGTGAGGCGCGCGAGCTCGGATTTTCACAGATCGGTGTGGCCGACGTGGACCTGCGCAGCGCAGAGCCCGGCCTGCTGGCCTGGCTGGCGCAGGGCTTCCACGGCAGCATGCACTACATGGCGCTGCACGGGCTGAAGCGGGCACGGCCCGGCGAGCTGGTGCCGGGCACGGTGCGCGTGATCACCGCGCGCATGGACTACCTGCCGGCCGCGCTGCCCGAGGCTGGCAGACGATCGAGTTCGAGCGCCTGCGCCGGCCCGAGGCAGCGACCGTGTCGCTTTATGCCCGGGGCCGCGACTACCACAAGGTGCTGCGCGCGCGGCTGCAGACACTGGCCGATCGGCTCGGTGAGCAGCTGGGCCCGTTCGGCCACCGCGTGTTCGCCGATTCGGCGCCGGTGCTGGAGGTGGAGCTGGCCTCGCGCAGCGGCATCGGCTGGCGCGGCAAGCACACGCTGGCGCTGTCGCGCGAGGCCGGGTCGATGTTCTTCCTGGGCGAGATCTACGTCGACCTGGCGCTGCCGCTCACCGAGCCGGTGGACGCGCACTGCGGCAGCTGCCGCGCCTGCATCGACGTGTGTCCCACGCAGGCGATCGTCGGCGAGCGACGGGTCGATGCGCGGCGCTGCATCTCCTACCTGACGATCGAGCACGACGGTCCGATCCCGGCCGAGCTTCGCGCACCGATGGGCAATCGCATCTACGGCTGCGACGACTGCCAGCTGGTGTGCCCCTGGAACAAATACGCCACGCGCGCCGTGCTGCCCGACTTCGACACCCGCGAGGTCTTCGATGCGCCGACGCTGCTGGGGCTGTGGGCCTGGTCCGAGGCCGAATTCCTGAAGCGGACCGAGGGCAGCGCGATCCGACGCATCGGCCCCGCGCGCTGGCGGCGCAACCTGGCGGTGGCGCTGGGCAATGCCTGGCGTGAGCAGGGCGATCCGGTGGTCGCGCAGGCGCTGCAGGCGGCGCGTGACGGTGCGAGCGAGCTGCTGCGCGAGCACATCGACTGGGCGCTGGCGCAGCGCGCCTGAGCGGCCTCGCGGCCGGTGCACGGGCGGACTCAGCCCACCGCGAGCCGCAGCGCGATCCACGCGGGCAGCGTGACCATGCCGAGCAGGGTCGACACGGTCACCAGCCCGGCTACGAAGGGCCCGTGGCCGCCCATGCGCACCGCCAGCACGTACGCGCTCGAGGCGGTGGGCATCGCAGCGAAGGCCACCAGCACCGTCAGTTCCAGCGGCGGCAATTGCCGCCACAGGCCGAAGCCGAGCGCGAAGGCCGGCAGCAGCGCATGGCGGATCGTCAGCAGCGCGGTGGCCAGTTTCGGTGCGATCGTCAGCCCGCCCAGCTGCAGGCCGGCGCCGACCGCCATCAGCCCCAGTGGCAGCGCTGCGCTGCCGATCCGCTGCAGGGTGGTGCCGACCGCATCGGGAAACTGCAACCCCAGCAGGTTTGCCACCAGTCCGCCCAAGGTGCTGAGGATCAGCGGGTTGCGCATCAGCTCGCGGCCGAGGTGGTGGCCGCCGTGGCGCGCCAGAGGCAGCACCGCGCCAGCGTTGCACAGCGGCACGCACACCGCCACCAGCACGGCCATCTGGGCCACGCCGGCCGCACCGCCCAGGCGCTCGGCCATCGCCAGCGCCACGTAGGAGTTGAAGCGGAACGCCGTCTGCGCCCCAGAAGCGTGCAGCATCGGGTCGACCCCGGGCCAGCGACCCAGCGCGTAGGCCAGCCCCATGCCCAGCACCACGGTGGCCACGCCACCGAGCGCGAGCGAGGCGGCATCGGCCGGATTCAGCGGGTTGCGAACGATGGAGGTGAACAGCAGCACCGGGAAGAGCAGGTGGTAGACCAGCTTCTCCATCGACTCCCAGATCGGGCGGTTCAGCGTGGTGTAGCGGCAGACGAGGAAGCCGACCACGATCAGCAGGAAGTCGGGCAGGAGGAGCAGGATGTCGCGCATGTCGGAACCGGGGCAGGGGCTCCTAGGGTAACGGTTGACCCTGTGAGGGGTTTCCACAATCGGCGATGGCAAACCTCGGGGGCACAGTCGACCGCATTGCCCAATTCTTCCAGGAGCACTCAATGGTTTCGAGTTCGCGTCGCATCGTGGTGGCCGCCTGCGGGGTGCTGGCGGCCCTCGCCCCGGTCACGATGGTGTTCGCCCAGGCCTACCCGAGCAAGCCGGTGCGGCTGATCGTGCCGTTCGCGCCGGGCGGCACCACCGACATCGTGGCCCGTGTCGTGGCCGAGAAGATGAACGGCCCGCTCGGACAGACCGTGGTGGTCGAGAACAAGGCCGGCGGCGGCGGGATCATCGGTGCCAACGAGATCACCAAGGCGGCACCGGACGGCTACACGATCGGCATGGCCACGGTGTCCACCACGGCGTCCAACCCGGCCATCAACCCGAAGACGCCGTACAACCCGCTGACCGACTTCACGTCGATCATCAACATCGCGGCGACACCGAACGTCATCGCGGTGCACCCCAGCTTTCCCGCCCGCGACTACAAGGGCTTCCTCGCCGAGCTGAAGAAGAGCCCGGGCAAGTACAGCTTCGCGAGCTCCGGCACCGGCGGTATCGGCCACCTGCAGATGGAGCTGTACAAGAGCCTGTCGGGCACCTTCGTGACGCACATCCCGTACCGCGGCGCCGGCCCGGCGCTCAACGACACGGTGGCGGGCCAGGTGCCGATGATCTTCGACAACCTGCCGTCGGCGCTGCCCTTCATCAAGGACGGCCGGCTGATCGCGATCGTGGTGGCCGCGCCCGAGCGCCTGGCGGTGCTGCCGAACGTGCCGACCTTCAAGGAGGTGGGGCTGGAGCCGGTGAACCGGATGGCCTACTACGGCTTCCATGGCCCGAAGGGCATGCCCCGGGATGTGGTCGACAAGATCGCCGCCGCGACCAAGAAGACGCTCGAGGACCCGTCGGTGCGCAAGCGCATCGAGGACACCGGTTCGCTGATCGTGGCGAACACGCCGGAGCAGTTCACCGCCCAGACGCAGGCCGAGTTCGAGGTCTACAAGAAGGTGGTCGAGCAGCAGAAGTTGAAACTCGACTGAAGCCCACCCCTGGCTCGTGCTGTCCAGCGGCTCCAACGGGGGTGAGCCAGCTTTAGGCACACTGCGTGCCTGATGTCAGCCGAGCCACACGACGAACTGCCCCCGCTGCCCGCCGACAGTGCGGTCGCGATCGACGCCTTTCTCGAGGCGCTGTGGGTCGAGGACGGGCTGTCGGACAACACCCTGGCCGCCTACCGGCGCGACCTGACGCTGTATGCGCGCTGGCTGGTCCACGCCAGCGGCAAGCCGCTCGACGGCAGCGGCGAGGCCGACCTGCGCGCCTACGCGCTGGAGCGGCACGCCGGCACGCGTGCGACCAGCGCGAACCGTCGGCTCACCGTCTTCCGGCGCTATTTCCGCTGGGCGCTGCGCGAGCATCGGCTGAGCGCCGATCCGACCCTGAAGCTGCTGGCCGCGAAGCAGCCGCTGCGGGTGCCCAAGACGCTGAGCGAGGCGCAGGTGGAGGCGTTGCTGGAGGCGCCGGACGTCGACACGCCGCTCGGCCTGCGCGACCGGCGATGCTGGAGATCCTGTACGCCAGCGGCCTGCGCGTCAGCGAGCTGGTCACGCTGAAGAGCGTGAACGTGGGCTACTCGGAGGCGGCCCTGCGCGTCACCGGCAAGGGCAGCAAGGAGCGGCTGGTGCCGTTCGGCGAGGAGGCGCACGGCTGGCTGATGCGCTACCTGGCGGAGGCGCGCGCGGCCATCCTGGGCGGCCAGGCGAGCGACGCGCTGTTCGTCACCGCACGCGGCGGCCCGATGACGCGGCAGGCGTTCTGGCAGCTGATCAAGCGGCATGCGGGCGCCGCCGGCATCCAGGTGCCACTGTCGCCGCACACGCTGCGGCATGCGTTCGCCACGCACCTGCTCAACCACGGCGCCGACCTGCGTGCGGTGCAGATGCTGCTGGGCCATGCCGACATCTCCACCACGACCATCTACACGCACGTGGCGCGCGAGCGGCTCAAGCAGTTGCACTCACAGCATCACCCGCGCGGCTGAACACGGGCCGCAGGAGCGGCCGACTACCATCGGGGCCTTGAAGCACCGCCTCCTGCCTCCCGTCGGCTGGCTGCACGAACTGCGCCGGCGCACCCGCGTGCTGAGCCTGGTGAAGATGACGGGCACCACGCTCGGCATCACGCTGTTCTTCGTGGCCTACTTCTGGGTGATGCGCCACACGCCGCAGGCGATCACGACGATGCCGCTGATCGCGATGGACGACTGGGTGGACTTCCAGCCCGCCGCGCTGCCGCTGTATGCGTCGCTGTGGTTCTATGTGTCGATCGCCCCGGCGCTGCTGGACGACGCGTGCGAGGTGCGCACCTATGCGCTGTCGGCGCTGCTGCTGAGCCTGGTCGGGCTGGCGATCTTCTGGTTCTGGCCGAGCAAGGTGCCCGAGTTCGACATCGACTGGGCCCGCCACGAGGCGGTGGCCTTCCTGAAATCGGCCGACGTGGCAGGCAACGCCTGCCCGTCGCTGCACGCGGCGTTCGCGGTGTACACCGCGGTGTGGTTCGAGCGCGTGTTCCGTCAGACCTCGGCCGGCCTGGTGATGCGCGGCCTGAACGCGCTCTGGTGCATGGGCATCCTGTACGCCACGCTGGCGATCCGGCAGCACGTGGCGCTGGACGTGCTGGCCGGCAGCGCGCTGGGCGGGCTGGTGGGCTGGCTGAGCCTGCTTTCGCTGGCGCCCCGTCCGCTCGTCCACCCTGCGGCGGGCGCCCCGGCGCCGCGCACGGGCGAGACCTGAGGTGCCGGCCTGGGACAATCGGGCCATGGATCACAGCTTCGTCTCCGCCTTCGTCCTGCTGCTGCTGGTGCTCGACCCCTTCGGCAGCCTGCCGATCTTCATCTCGGTGCTGAAGGGCGTGCCGCCCGAGCGGCGCACCCGCGTGGCGGTGCGAGAGGTGCTGATCGCCTTCTGCGTGCTGCTGGCCTTCATGTTCGCGGGGCAGGGCTTCCTGAACCTGATGCACCTGTCGGAGCGCTCGCTCGAGGTGGCCGGCGGCGTGATCCTGCTGATCATCGCGATCCGCATGATCTTCACGTCGGGCTCGCAGATCTACGCGTCCGACGGGGGCGCGCGCGAGCCCTTCATCTTCCCGCTCGCGGTGCCGCTGCTGGCCGGGCCGTCGGCGATGGCCACGGTGCTGCTGCTGGCCTCGCGGCAGCCGCAGCAGCTGATGCAGTGGGTCGGCGCGGTCAGCGCGGCGATGCTGGTGTGCGGCGCGGTGATGCTGGCGGCCGACCGCATCCGCAAGCTGCTCGGACACTCGATGGTGTCGGCGATCGAGAAGCTGATGGGCCTGGTGCTGACCGCGGTGGCGGTGGAGATGATCCTCGCGGGGTTGAAGCGCTACTTCTTTGACAGCCTTTGAGCTGCCTCATCCGCTCAGGTAGGCCAGCTCCTCGGCGCTGAAGCCCGCCGCTGTGCGGGCCGCCAGGTTGAAGGGCGGACGCGGGCGCGGCGCCTCGTAGCGCGCCGCGAGTTCGGGGTAGAGCGCCACCGGATCCAGGCCCTCGCGCTCGCACAGCCAGCGGTACCAGTGGTTGCCGATCGCGACGTGGCCGATCTCGTCGCGCAGGATGATCCCGAGGATCTCGACCGCGCGCGCATCGCCGGCTGCGGCGAACTTGCGCTGCAGCGGCGGGGTGGCGTCGAGCCCGCGGGCCTCCAGCGTGCGCGGCACCAGCGCCATGCGGGCGATGGGATCGTGGGCGGTGCGCTCGGTCATGATCCACAGGCCGTCGTGGGCGGGGAAGTCGCCGTACTCGTGGCCCAGGCTCAGCAGGTGCTCGCGCAGCAGCGTGAAGTGCAGGGCCTCCTCGCCGGCGACCTGCAGCCAGTCGAGGTAGTAGGCGGCCGGCAGGCCCGGAAAGCGCCAGAGGGCGTCGAGCGCGAGGTTGATCGCGTTGAACTCGATGTGGGCGATGGCGTGCAGCAGCGAGGCCCGGCCCTCGGGACTGGCCATCGAACGTTGCGGCACGCGCAGCGCCGGCAGCAGCAGGGGCCGTGCGGGCCGGCCGGGCAGCGGGCCTGCAGGCTGAAGCATGGCCGTGGTGTCGAGCGCGAGCGCATCGCGCCGGGCCAGCAGTGCGCGCGCCGCAGAAGCCTTGGCCAGTGGATCGCGTTCCTGCAGCAGCGTCAGCGCTTGGCTTCGCAGTTCAAGGGCTTGCTCGCCGGCGCAGGGCAGGTCGGGATGCATCCGTAAAATTATCGCTTTGCCGGAGTTGCCCATGGCCCTGTACCAGCTCGATGATCGCGTGCCGCAGGTGCACGCGACGGCCTATGTGGCCGAGAGCGCCGAGCTGATCGGCAGCGTGGAGATCGGCGAAGGCGCCAGCGTGTGGTCGCAGGTCACGATGCGCGGCGACAACGAGCCCATCGTCATCGGTCGCCACTCCAACGTGCAGGAAGGCAGCGTGCTGCACACCGACCCGGGCTGTCCGCTGGTGGTGGGCGAGGGCGTCACCGTGGGGCACCAGGCGATGCTGCACGGCTGCACCGTCGGCGACGGCGCCCTGATCGGCATCCAGGCGGTGGTGCTCAACCGCGCGAAGATCGGCCGCAACTGCCTCGTCGGTGCCGGCGCGCTGGTCACCGAAGGCAAGGAGTTCGAGGACGGCATGCTGATCCTCGGCAGCCCTGCCAAGGCGGTGCGGCCGCTGAGCGAGGAGGACATCGCGCGCATGCGGCGCGGCACCCAGACCTATGTGGAGCGCGGGCAGCGCTTCAAGGCCACGTTGAAGCGCGTGGGTTGAGCCCCATATGCAGCCGGATCCATCGGGCGAGGGGCAGTCATGAGCGAACTCCATAAATTCATCTTCGAGGGCCTGCCGGTGCGCGGCATGCTGGTGCGTTTGACCGGCGCGTGGACTGAACTGCTGGCACGCCGCGGGGCAGAGCGGGCGCATCCGGCGCCGGTGCGCACGCTGCTGGGCGAGATGGCGGCCGCCGGTGTGCTGATGCAGGCCAGCATCAGGTTCAACGGCGCACTGGTGCTGCAGATTTCGGGCGACGGGCCGGTGAAGCTGGCGGTGGCCGAGGTGCAGCCCGACCTGGCGTTTCGGGCCACGGCCACGGTGGTCGGCGAGGTGCCGGCCGGCGCGCGGCTGGAGGCGCTGGTCAACGTGGGCGGGCGCGGCCATTGCGCGATCACGCTGGACCCCAAGGACCGCTTCCCGGGCCAGCAGCCCTACCAGGGCGTGGTGCCGCTGCACGGCGACCGGCGCGAGCCCCTGCAGCAGCTGTCGGAGGTGCTGGAGCACTACATGCTGCAGTCGGAGCAGCTCGACACCAAGCTCGTGCTGGCGGCGAACGACGACGTGGCCGCCGGCCTGCTGATCCAGCGCCTGCCGGTCGAGGGCGAAGGCAACCTCGGCGCGCGGAACGAGGACGAGATCGGCCTCAACGAGGCCTACAACCGCATCGCCCACCTCAGTGCGACGCTGACGCGCGAGGAGTTGCTGACGCTGGACGCCGACACCCTGCTGCGGCGGCTGTTCTGGGAGGAGACCGTGCGCCGCTTCGAGCCGCTGGCCGGCGTGCACGGGCCGCGCTTCGCCTGCAGCTGCTCGCGGGAGCGCGTGGCGCGCATGCTGCGCGGCCTGGGGCGCGAGGAGTTCGACGGCCTGATCGCCGAGCGCGGGCTGGCCGAGGTGGGCTGCGAGTTCTGTGGCGCCCAGTACCACTTCGATGCGGTCGACGGCGGGGAGGTCTTCACGGCGCCGCGCGACCAGCCGCCGGCGTCGCGTGCCGTTCAGTAGCCAGTAGCGAGGGCCGTCCGCACGATCGTGAAACGCCGATGAACGGCCGGATTCCGGCCTGTTCTGGTGCCGGTTCCCGGGACAGCGCCCCGCCGCGGTGCTACAGTGCACCTCGAAATTTGGTCCTTCCCGTCCCCTTTTCTGGTTCTGTTGAACAAGCAAAGGCGGGTCGCAATCCGCCAACCGGTCCAGCCGTGTCGCGGAAGGTTTTTCAACCAGCCAACGTCCTGGATACCAGGGTGAAAGGTGAGCGAAGATGATGCAGCAGTACCGGTCGAACTCGTACCTGTTCGGGGGCAACGCGCCCTACGTCGAGGAACTGTACGAGTCCTATCTCGACAACCCGGGCTCGGTCCCCGAGAAATGGCGCGCCTACTTCGACGCGCTCCAGCACGTACCGGCCACCGACGGCTCCGAATCCCGCGACGTGGCGCATGCGCCGGTCGTCGAATCCTTCGCGCAGCGCGCCAAGGCCAACGCTTTCGCCGTCAAGGCCAGCGCCGCCGAACTGGCGGTCGCGCGCAAGCAAGTGCACGTGCAGTCGCTGATCGCCGCCTACCGCACGCTGGGCGCCCGCTGGGCCGACCTCGATCCGCTCAAGCGCACCGAGCGCCCCAAGATTCCCGAGCTGGAGCCGGCGTTCTACGACCTGAGCGAGTCCGACATGGACATCACGTTCAGCGCCACGAACACCTACTTCACCACCGCCGAACAGCAGACGCTGCGCGAGATCCTGCAGGCGCTGCGCGAGACCTACTGCGGCTCCATCGGCGCCGAGTTCATGCACATCACCGAGCCGGTCGAGAAGCGCTGGTGGCAGCAGCGGCTCGAAAGCGTGCGGGCCAAGCCGAGCTTCTCCGCGGCGCAGAAGACCCACATCCTCGATCGGCTGACCGCCTCCGAGGGCCTGGAGCGCTATCTGCACACCAAGTACGTCGGCCAGAAGCGCTTCTCGCTCGAGGGCGGCGAGAGCTTCATCGCCTCGATGGACGAGGTGGTGCAGCGTGGCGGCGAGCGCGGCGTCCAGGAGATCGTGATCGGCATGGCCCACCGCGGCCGCCTCAACGTGCTGGTCAACACGCTGGGCAAGATGCCCAAGGACCTGTTCGCCGAGTTCGACCACACCGCCAAGGAAGAACTGCCCGCGGGTGATGTGAAGTACCACCAGGGCTTCTCCAGCGACGTGACCACGCCCGGCGGGCCGGTCCACCTGAGCCTGTCGTTCAACCCCTCGCACCTGGAGATCGTGAACCCGGTGGTGGAAGGTTCGGTCAAGGCGCGACTCGACCGACGCGGCGACAAGGAAGGCGACACGGTGCTGCCGGTGCTGGTGCACGGCGACGCGGCCTTCGCCGGGCAGGGCGTGGTGATGGAGACGCTGGCGCTGGCGCAGACGCGTGGCTACTACACCGGCGGCACGGTGCACCTGGTCATCAACAACCAGATCGGCTTCACCACCAGCGATCCGCGCGACTCGCGTTCCACGCTGTACTGCACCGACGTGGTCAAGATGATCGAGGCGCCGGTGCTGCACGTGAACGGCGACGATCCCGAGGCCGTGGTGCTGTGCACCCAGCTCGCGCTCGACTACCGGCAGGAGTTCAACAAGGATGTCGTCGTCGACATCATCTGCTTCCGCAAGCTGGGTCACAACGAGCAGGACACGCCGTCGCTGACCCAGCCGCTGATGTACAAGAAGATCGCGGCCCATCCCGGCACGCGCAAGCTGTACGCCGACAAGCTGGTGGCACAGGGCACGCTGAAGCCCGACGAGCCCGACGCGATGGTGAAGGCCTTCCGTGCCGCGATGGACGCCGGCAAGCACACGGTCGACCCGGTGCTGACCAACTACAAGAGCAAGTACGCGGTCGACTGGACGCCCTACCTGAACCGCAAGTGGACCGACGCGGCCGACACCGCGCTGCCGCTGGCCGAGATCAAGCGTCTGGCCGAGCGCATCACGACCATCCCGAAGGGCTTCAAGGTCCATCCGCTGGTCGAGAAGGTGCTCGCCGACCGTGCGGCGATGGGCCGCGGCGAGATCAACGTCGACTGGGGCATGGGCGAGCACCTCGCCTACGCCTCGCTGGTGGCGAGCGGTTATCCGGTGCGTCTGTCCGGCGAGGACTGCGGCCGCGGCACCTTCACCCACCGCCATGCGGTGCTGCACGACCAGAACCGCGAGAAGTGGGACGAGGGTACCTGGACGCCGCTGCAGCACGTGGCCGATGGCCAGGCGCCGTTCGTCGTGATCGACTCCATCCTGTCGGAGGAGGCGGTGCTCGGCTTCGAGTACGGCTACGCCTCGGCCGACCCGACCACGCTGACGATCTGGGAAGCGCAGTTCGGCGACTTCGTCAACGGCGCGCAGGTCGTGATCGACCAGTTCATCGCCTCCGGCGAGGTGAAGTGGGGCCGCGCGAACGGCCTCACGCTGCTGCTGCCGCACGGCTACGAAGGTCAGGGACCGGAGCACAGCTCGGCGCGCCTCGAGCGCTTCATGCAGCTGGCGGCGGACAACAACATGCAGGTCTGCCAGCCGACCTCGGCCAGCCAGATCTTCCATCTGCTGCGTCGCCAGCAGGTGCGCATGTTCCGCAAGCCGCTGGTGGTGATGACGCCGAAGTCGCTGCTGCGCAACAAGGACGCGGCGTCGCCGCTGTCGGAGTTCACCCGCGGCGAATTCCGCACGGTGATCCCCGAGCAGAACGCCGACATCGACGCGGCCAAGGTCAAGCGCGTGATCGCGTGCTCGGGCAAGGTTTACTACGACCTGGTGAAGCGTCGCGACGAGAAGAAAAGCACCGACGTGGTGATCCTGCGCGTGGAGCAGCTCTATCCCTTCCCGCACAAGGCCTTCGCGACCGAACTGAAGAAGTACCCGAACGCGACCGACGTGGTGTGGTGTCAGGACGAGCCTCAGAACCAGGGCGCGTGGTTCTTCGTGCAGCACTACGTGCACGAGAACATGCTGGAGGGGCAGAAGCTCGGCTACGCCGGCCGACCGGCCTCGGCCTCGCCGGCCGTCGGCTACGCGCACCTGCACCAGGAGCAGCTCAAGGCCCTGCTGGACCAGGCCTACGGCAAGCTCAAGGGATTCGTCCTGTCCAAGTGACGTCATCGCGGACGCGTGCGCGGCCATGAACCGCGGCCTTCGACCGGCTTCTGCGCCGGTCGGAGCTGCCGGATCCGCGCGATGCGTCATCCAAACAACGAAGAAAGCATTCCATGGCCATCATTGAAGTCAAAGTCCCCCAGCTGAGCGAGTCCGTTGCCGAAGCGACGCTGCTGCAGTGGAAGAAGAAGCCCGGCGAAGCCGTGGCGATCGACGAGATCCTGATCGAGATCGAGACCGACAAAGTCGTGCTCGAGGTGCCGGCACCGGCCGCCGGCGTGCTGGCGCAACTGGTCAAGAACGACGGCGAGAGCTGCGTCAGCGACGAGGTGATCGCGAAGATCGATACCGAGGGCAAGGAAGCGGTCAGCCCGCTCGAGGTCAAGCCGGTGCCCGACGTCAAGCCGGCGCCCGGCGCCGCGTCCGGTCCGGCCGGCGCGAAGGGCGACGTGGCGATGCCCGCGGCCGCGAAGCTGCTGGCCGAGAACCAGCTGGGTGCGGGCCAGGTGGCCGGTAGCGGCAAGGATGGTCGCGTGACCAAGGGCGACGTGCAGACGGCGCTGCAGGCCGGCGTCAAGGCCGCGGCGCCCGCCGTCGCTGCCCCGGCAGCGGCTGTCGTCTCGGTGCCGGTCGCGCCATCCGTCGCCAAGGCGCTGCCCGCCGTCACAGTGCCGGCCGCGTTGAACCTCGGCGACCGTCCCGAGCAGCGCGTGCCGATGTCGCGCCTGCGGGCCCGCGTGGCCGAGCGGCTGCTGCAGTCGCAGGCCACCAACGCCATCCTGACCACCTTCAACGAGGTCAACATGGCCCCGGTGGTGGAGATGCGCAAGCGCTTCCAGGAGAAGTTCGAGAAGGAACACGGCGTCAAGATCGGCTTCATGAGCTTCTTCGTGAAGGCCGCGGTCGCGGCGCTCAAGCGCTACCCGGTCATCAACGCCAGCGTGGACGGCAACGACATCGTCTACCACGGCTACTTCGACATCGGCATCGCGGTGGGCTCGCCGCGCGGCCTGGTGGTGCCGATCCTGCGCAACGCCGACCAGATGAGCTTCGCCGACATCGAGAAGAAGATCGCCGAATTCGGCCAGAAGGCCCGCGACGGCAAGCTGTCGCTCGAGGACCTGACCGGTGGCACCTTCTCCATCTCCAACGGTGGCACCTTCGGCTCGATGCTGAGCACGCCCATCATCAATCCGCCGCAGAGCGCCATCCTGGGCGTGCATGCGACGAAGGACCGGGCGGTGGTCGAGAACGGCCAGATCGTGATCCGGCCGATGAACTACCTGGCGATGTCGTACGACCATCGCATCATCGACGGCCGCGAGGCGGTTCTGGGCCTGGTGGCGATGAAGGAAGCGCTGGAAGACCCGGCGCGCCTGCTGTTCGATATCTGATCGTCTCGAGACCGGTTCCCGACTGACGAGCATGGCCTGGATCTACCTCGCGCTGGCGGGCCTGTTCGAGATCGGGTGGCCGGTCGGTTTCAAGCTGTCGCAGCAACCGGCCTACAAGGTCTGGGGCATTGCCGCTGCCGTGCTGTCGATGGGGCTGTCGGGTTGGCTGCTGTGGCTGGCCCAGCGCGAGATCCCCATCGGCACGGCCTACGCGGCCTGGACCGGCATCGGCGGCGCAGGCACCTTCCTGATCGGGGTGCTGTTCTTCGGCGACTCGGCGTCGCTGGCGCGGTACCTCGGCGTGGCACTGATCGTCGGTGGCGTCATCACACTCAAGCTCGCCCACTGAACGCGGCGAGCCTTTCGGAGCATTCTCATGAGCAAGACTTTCGATGTCGTCGTGATCGGCGGCGGCCCGGGCGGCTACATCGCGGCCATCCGTGCGGCGCAGCTGGGTTTCAACACCGCCTGCATCGACGAGTGGAAGAACGACAAGGGCGGTCCGGCACCGGGCGGTACCTGCACGAACGTCGGCTGCATCCCGTCGAAGGCGCTGCTGCAGTCGAGCGAGCACTTCGAACACGCCGGCCATGCGTTCGCCGACCACGGCATCGGACTGAAGGACCTGAGCATCGACGTCGCGAAGATGCTGGGGCGCAAGGACACCGTCGTGAAGCAGAACAACGACGGCATCCTCTATCTGTTCAAGAAGAACAAGGTCGCCTTCTTCCACGGCCGCGGCTCGTTCGTGAAGGCCGGTGACGGTGGCTACGAGATCAAGGTCAGCGGCGCCACCGAGGACACGCTGATCGGCAAGGACATCATCATCGCCACCGGTTCGAGTGCGCGCGCGCTGCCGGGTGCACCGTTCGACGAGGAGAGCATCCTCAGCAACGACGGAGCGCTGCGCATCCCGTCGGTGCCGGCGAAGCTGGGCGTGATCGGCTCGGGCGTGATCGGCCTCGAGATGGGCTCGGTGTGGCGCCGCCTGGGCGCCGAGGTGACGGTGCTGGAAGCGCTGCCGACCTTCCTGGGCGCGGTCGACGAACAGATCGCCAAGGAAGCCCAGAAGGCCTTCATGAGGCAGCGCCTGAAGATCGAGCTGGGCGTGAAGATCAGCGAAGTCAAGAAGGACAAGAAGGGCGTCAGCGTCAGTTACACCAGCGCCAAGGGCGATGCCAAGACGTTGGAGGTCGACAAGCTGATCGTGTCGATCGGCCGCGTGCCCAACACCACCGGCCTGAACGCCGAAGCGGTGGGGCTGAAGCTCGACGAGCGCGGCGCGATCGTGGTCGACGACGACTGCCGCACCAACTTGCCGAAGGTGTGGGCCATCGGCGACGTGGTGCGCGGCCCGATGCTCGCCCACAAGGCGGAAGAAGAGGGTGTGGCGGTCGCGGAGCGCATTGCCGGCCAGCATGGACACGTCAACTTCAACACCATCCCCTGGGTCATCTACACCAGCCCGGAGATCGCCTGGGTCGGCCAGACCGAGCAGCAGCTCAAGGCGGCCGGCCGCGCCTACAAGGCCGGAACCTTCCCGTTCCTGGCCAATGGCCGTGCGCGTGCGCTCGGCGACACGACCGGCATGGTGAAGTTCCTGGCGGACGCTGCGACCGACGAGATCCTCGGCGTGCACATCGTCGGGCCGATGGCCAGCGAACTGATCGCCGAGGCGGTGGTGGCGATGGAGTTCAAGGCCAGTGCCGAGGACATTGCCCGCATCTGCCACGCGCATCCGTCGCTGTCGGAAGCGACCAAGGAGGCCGCCCTGGCCGTGGACAAGCGCACGCTGAACTTCTGAACGGCGCGGGCCGACAGCCATGACGGTCCGCCAACTGTTCGGTGAGACGCTTTCCGAGCGCGGCTACCGGGCCGACGACGCGCAGTTGCGTGCGCTCGACGCGCTGGAGCGCTGCGAGAACGAGTGGATCGACTACAAGGCACGCCGCAGCAATGCGGTGAGCAAGCTGCTGCGCCGGCCGCCGATTCCGCGCGGCGTCTACATGTACGGTGGCGTCGGGCGCGGCAAGAGCTTCCTGATGGACTGCTTCTTCCAGTCGGTGCCGCTGGTGCGCAAGACGCGGCTGCACTTCCACGAGTTCATGCGCGAGGTGCATCGCGAACTGCAGGAGCTCAAGGGCACGGCCGACCCGCTGGACGAACTGGGCAGCCGGATCGCGCGGCGTTTCCGGTTGATCTGCTTCGACGAATTCCACGTCGCCGACGTGACCGACGCGATGATCCTGCACCGCCTGCTGGCGGCACTGTTCGCCAACCGCGTCAGCATCGTCACGACGTCCAACTTCCGCCCCGACGCGCTCTATCCCAACGGCCTGCATCGCGACCGGATCCTGCCGGCGATCGAACTGCTCAAGGACAGGCTGGAGGTGATCAATGTCGACGCCGGGGTCGACTACCGCCAGCGCACGCTGGAGGGGGTGGCGCTCTACCACACACCGCTCGGACCGGAGGCCGACGGAGCGCTGACCGAGACCTTCGAGCGCCTCGCCGAGGCCAAGGACGAGGATCCGGTGCTGAACATCGAGCAGCGGACGATCCGTGCGCGTCGGCGCGCCGGGGGGTGGTGTGGTTCGACTTCAAGACCCTGTGCGGCGGCCCGCGCTCGCAGAACGACTACCTCGAACTGGCCTCGCAGTTCCATACCGTGCTGCTGTCCGACGTGCCCGAGATGCCGCCCCGGCTGGCGTCCGAGGCGCGGCGCTTCACGTGGCTGGTCGACGTGCTCTACGATCGGCGCGTGAAACTCGTGATATCCGCCGCCGCGCCGCCCGAACAGCTCTACACCGACGGGCCGCTGGCCCATGAATTTCCGCGCACCGTGTCTCGCTTGACCGAGATGCAGTCGGCCGAGTTTCTGGCGCTGTCGCGGCGAGATGTCGATACGAGCTTGACGTGATGAGAGCACAGCTCGCCGGCTGCCTGATCTCCTGCGCCGTCGCCGTGGCGACGTTTGGCGCGGCATTCCCTTCGCGGGGCGCGACAGGGGATTCGGACAAGGCACAGCGAGAGCGCCTGTCCGCCGAGCGTCGGCAAGTCGAGCGCGATTTTGCGGAGCAGGAGCGCGAATGCTCGCAGCGTTTTCTCGTGACGGCTTGCGTCGACACTGCCAAGACGCAGCGCCGAGACGCGCTGAAGCGCCTGAGCACTCGCGAGGCGGCACTTGACGACGCGGAGCGGACGCGGCGGGCTGCGGCCCGTCAGCAGCGCATCGACGCGAAGCAGGCGCGCCAGGCGCGTGACCGCGAGGAGCGCGCATCGGCGCCGCTGATCCCCTTCGAACCCGCCAGCGCGGCGATCCGTACGCCGACGCGCGCGGCAACGCATACGCCTGCGCCCGCGCGGCCTCTCGACACCGCCCAGCGGCGCGCCGACGAGCAGCGCTCGCGCACTGAATACGAGAACCGGCAGAGCCAAGTCAAGGCGCGTCAGGAGGCAGCGGCGCAGAGGGCCGCATCGCGCAAGCCGCCCGCTGCACCGCTGCCGCCGGTCGAGAGTGCGTCGGCACCCTGAGTGACAGCGGGGCTGCGTCCGCCTGCAACTTGGCAGCGCCGTTCAACCGCCGAGGGAGCCCTTTCAGCCCAGCGCTTCGACGCGCACCAGCGCCAGCGACAGGTTGTCGCCACCCCCGCGGGCCCGATGCCGGGCCTTGCCGACCAGCATCTCGCTGGCCTCGCGCGGTGACAGCGTGTGCACGATCGCACCAAGCTCGCGCGGCGTGAAGTAGTGCCACAAGCCGTCGCTGCAGGCCAACAGCGTGTCGCCGATTTCCAGCGACGGGATGTGGCTCAGCGTCAGCGGCGGGTCCTGCTGCGTGCCGAGGCAGCCGGTCAGCAGGTTCGATTGCGGGTGCGTGTTCGCCTCATCCTCGGTGATCTGGCCTTCATCGACCAGGCGCTGCACGAACGAGTGGTCCACGGTGCGGCTGACCAGCTCTGCGCCGCGGAAGTGGTAGACGCGCGAGTCGCCGGCATGGATCACGTCGCAGGCGCGTGTGGCGCTGATCAGGAAAGCCGCCAGCGTACTGTGCGGTTCTTCCTCGGCGGTGATCGCCGTGAGCTTGATCATCAGGTGCGACTCGAGCACGAGCTGCTTCAGCGTCTCGGCGGGTGTGTCGCGGGTCGGCGTGTAGCGCTCGAACAGTTGCTGGGCGGTGAGCAGCACCTGGTCGGCGGCCTTGCGCCCGCCGCTCTTGCCGCCCATGCCATCGGCGACGACGGCCAGTACGCAGCCCGGCACCCGTGGGTGCGGCAGCACGCCGACCTGATCCTGCTGGTACGCGCGATCGCCGCGGTGCAGGCCGGTGGCGGCGGCAAGTCGATAACCTGGGGGCGCAGTACTCATCCGAAAACTATAATCTTCATTGCCATGCGAACCAATGGCAGGCTTGCATCGGCATCAAGGCCTGTTGACATCCAGATTGCGGCGGTGCAACCCCCGATGGACGACAACCTGCATTCACCGCAACGCCGGCTCATCGAATTGCGCATCGAGCACGGCGACCTCGACAGCCTGATCGACCAGGCGTCCGTCGAGCGGCCCCTCGACGAACTGACGCTGCGGCGTCTCAAGAAGCGCCGCCTGGCCTTGCGGGACCAGATCGCCACACTGGAAATGCGCCTCAGCCCGCCCGAGCCGGCATGAGGTCGATGCACGGCCGCCCGAAGGCGGGCGACATCCCCGCGGGGGATCGGGAGCGGCCGGCGGCCGTGAGCGCGGGGCGCTCATGAGCCCGGCCAACGGCATGCGCAGCGAACTGCAGAAGGCGGTGAGTGCGGCATTCGCGTTCGGCGGTCCGCTGCAGCGGGCTGATGCGCAGTACCGCGAGCGCGGCGCCCAGTTGGAGCTCGCCGCAGCCGTGGCCGATGCGATCGATGCGCGCGAGGTGCTGGTGGCCGAGGCCGGCACAGGCGTCGGCAAGACGTTCGCCTACCTGGTCCCTGCGCTGCTGGCCGGGCATCGCACGCTGATCAGCACCGCGACCAAGAGCCTGCAGGACCAGCTTTTCCTGCGCGATCTGCCGCGGCTGCGCGAGGTGCTGGCCCTGCCGGTCAGCGTGGCCTTGCTGAAGGGACGCGGCAGCTACCTGTGCCTGCAGCGGCTGGTGCTGGCCCGGGAGACGACGGCGCTGCCCGACCGCTATGCGGCGCGCACGCTGGCGAAGATCGAGCAGTGGGCGCAGCGCACCGTGAGCGGCGACCTGGCCGAGCTCGAAGGCCTGGACGAGCGCTCGTCGGTGATCCCGCTGGTGACCTCGACGCGCGAGAACTGCCTCGGCAGCGAATGCCCGGAATACCGCGGCTGCCACGTGATGAAGGCCCGCCGCGAGGCGATGGCGGCCGACCTGGTGGTGGTCAACCACCACCTCTTCTTCGCCGACCTGTCGCTGCGCGACACCGGCATGGCAGAGCTGCTGCCTTCCGTGGACGTGGCGGTGTTCGACGAAGCGCATCAGCTTGCCGAGGCGGGCGTGGCCTTCCTCGGCAGCACGCTGGGCAGCGCCCAGGTGGTCGATTTCGCGCGCGACATGCTGGCCGTCGGGCTGGCGCAGGCGCGCGGCCTGCAGCCTTGGCAGGACCTGGCGGCAAGATGCGACCGCGCGGCGCGCGATCTGCGCCTCGCGGCCAACGGGCCCCTTCGCGAGGTGCGCGGCAGCCTCAAGCTGCGCTGGGGCGATCGCGCCGACCGGGCCGACTTCATCGAGACACTCGCCGCGCTGGGGCAGGCCTGCCGGAGTGCGGCCGACGCGCTCGACGTCGTGGCGGAGATGTCACCCGATCTGGCCAAGCTCGCGGAGCGGGCGTCGACGCTGGCCGCCCGCGCCGCCGGCTTCGGGCTCGAGGCCGAGCCGGGGCGCGTGCGCTGGATCGACCTCACACCGCAGGGGCTGCGGCTGGTGGAATCACCGCTCGACGTGCGCGACGCGATGCGCGAGCAGATCGCGGCGGCGCCCAAGGCCTGGATCTTCACGTCGGCCACGCTCGGAGCCGACGAGCGGCTCACCTGGTTCACCGAGCAGGCCGGGTTGGAGACGGCGCGCACGCTGCGCGTCGACAGCCCCTTCGACTACCCGATGCACGCGCGGCTCTACGTCCCCACGCGTTTCCCGAAGCCGAACGAGCCGGGCCACACGGCGGCGGTTGCACGCCTGGCGGCGGCCTGCGCGCGGGCCGCGGGGGGGCGCACCTTCGTGCTGACGACGACCCTGCGTGCGCTGTCCGGCGTGGGCGAGGCGCTGCAGTCCGACTTCGAGGGCGATGCGGAGCCGATCACCGTGCTGATGCAGGGCAGCGTGCCCAAGCGCCAGCTGCTGCAGCGCTTCCTCGACACGCCGCGCGCGGTGCTGGTCGGTTCGCAGAGCTTCTGGGAAGGCATCGACGTGCCCGGCGAGGCACTGCAGTGCGTGATCATCGACAAGCTGCCGTTCCCGCCGCCGAACGATCCGCTGGTCGAGGCGCGCGTGAAGCGGCTCGAGAGCGAGGGGCGCAACCCCTTCAACGACTACTTCGTGGCCGAGGCTGCGGTCTCGCTGAAACAGGGTGCCGGCCGGCTGATCCGCAGCGAGAGCGATCGCGGTCTGCTGGTCGTGTGCGACCCCCGCATGGGCACGATGGGCTATGGACAGCGCATGAGGGCCGCTTTGCCGCCGATGCAGGTGCTGCGCGAGGAAGCGCAGGCGCTGGCGTGGTTGGCCGAGATATCGAAGGCGGCGTCGGCCTGGGCTTGAGGCGGCGGGATCAGCGCCGTGGGCCCGGCCGCCTGATCACCAGATCTGCCACCAGGGCTTGTCGGCCGTCTCGAAGCCGTCCTTCACATAGCGCGATTCCGGAAAGTTGGTCTGCAGCACACGCTGGGCATCGTCGCGCAGTTCGGTCAGGCCGAGCTTGTCGTAGCTGATGCCCAGGATGTAGAGCGCCTCCTCGGTCGCAGGAGCGCGCTGGAATTCCTGCACGGCCTGCTGGGCGCGGTTGGCCGCGGCCACGTAGGCGCCGCGGCGGTAGTAGTAGCGCGCCACGTGGACCTCGTAGGTGGCCAGCGTGTTGACGATGTAGTTCATGCGCAGCTGCGCATCCGGCGTGTACTTGGAATTGGGGAACTGCAGCGTGAGCTGGCGAAAGCTCTGGTAGGCGTCGCGCGCGGCCTGCTGGTCGCGTTCGGAGAGATCCTGGCGTGCCAGCCCGCCGAGCAGGCCGAGGTTCTCGTTGAAGTTGATCAGGCCCTGCAGGTAATAGGCATAGTCGATCGCCGGGCTGCTGGGATGCAGCTTGATGAAGCGTTCGATCGTCGACAGCGCCTGAGCTTTTTCGTTCGTCTTGTAGTACGCGTAGGCGAGGTCGATCTGCGTCTGCTGCGCCTGCTGGGTGCCGGCGGTGCGCGCCTCGAGCTTCTCGTACAGCTTGGAGGCGCGCTCCCAGTTGCCGTTGGCGGCTTCGTCGCGCGCCTCTTCGTACAATTTGTCGGTGCTCTTGCCGGCAAACTCGTCCTTCGGGCCGCCGGCACATCCGATCAGTCCGATGCTGGCGGCCGCCAGCACCACGGCCAGGGTCGCGCGCCATCCGGCGGCAGAGCTCATACGCATCGCGGTCATCACCAGCAGGCGGCGCCGGGGCGGCCGCAGTTGAAGGAACAGCAAAATTATATGGGTGCTCCCTTGCGCCAGACCGTGGCCACCGAGCCGGCCGAGGCCGACGAGCCCGCCGAACTGCTGGCAGGCGATGCCGAGCAACGCCAGGCGCGGGTCGATGCCGACGCGCACGGCGAGCGCCTCGATCGCTGGCTCGCGACGCTGGCGGGCGAGTTCTCCCGCAACCACCTGCAGACGCTGATCGAGGGCGGGCAGGTCCGCATCGACGGGCAGACCGTCACCGCCCGTGCACGGCGCGTCAGCGCGGGGCAGCAGATCGAGATCACGCTGCTGCCCACGCCGGAGAGCCAGGCCTTCCGGCCCGAGCCGGTGGCGCTGTCGGTGGTGTTCGAGGACGCCCATCTGCTGGTCATCGACAAGCCGGCCGGCCTGGTGGTGCACCCGGCGCCCGGCAATTGGTCGGGCACCGTGCTCAACGGCCTGCTGGCGCATCACGCCGGCGCGGCGGCGCTGCCGCGGGCCGGCATCGTGCACCGGCTCGACAAGGACACCAGCGGCCTGATGGTGGTGGCCAAGACGCTGCCGGCCATGACGTCACTGGTGCGCGCGATCGCCGCGCGGGAGGTGCATCGCGAGTACCTGGCCCTGGTGCACGGTGTGCTGCGCCAGGCGGTCTTCAGCATCGACGCGCCGATCGGTCGCGATCCGGTGTCGCGCATCAAGATGGCCGTGCTGGCGGGCGGCCGGACGGCGCGCACCGATGTCGAGTTGATCGCGGTGCGCGACGCCGTCAGCGCGGTGCGCTGCACGCTCCACACCGGCCGCACGCACCAGATCCGGGTGCACATGGCCTCGCGAGGACATGCCCTGCTGGCCGACGCGCTGTACGGTGGCCGTCCCGGACTCGGCCTGACGCGACAGGCGCTGCATGCGCACCGGCTGGGCTTCGTCCATCCGGCGAGCCTGCAGCCGATCGAGTTCAGCGCCGTCCCGCCCGACGACCTGCGCGCGGCCTGGCAGCAGATCGTGGGCGGGTCGCACGCGCCCGGCCACGATACAGATACAATCGGCGCGCAGGGCTGATGCAGCCCTTGCCGGTGGCCGAAGGCGGCTCGACCGGCTCCGACCACCGCAGGTCCCCCCCGAGTTCAGCCACACCCCGGCTCCGGCCGGCCTCTGCGGCCGAGACACTCGCCGCACCTGCAGTGCAGACAGCACACGGAAGGCACCCCGGTTCCCTTGCACGCCGGCTCCCCAGTCGGCCAAGACGACAGACGGATTCGATGAACACACAGGATGCAAAGCGCGTCCTCGAGACGGCGCTCATCTGCGCGCAGCAGCCGCTGCCGCTGCGCGAGTTGCGCACGCTGTTCGATGACCAACTCGGCCCCGACACCCTGCGCATCCTGCTCGACGAGCTGGCGCGCGACTGGGAGGACCGTGGCGTCGAGCTCGTGGCGGTGGCCAATGGCTGGCGTTTCCAGAGCCGTCCGGAGCTGCGCGAGTACCTCGATCGCCTGCACCCCGAGAAGCCGCCGCGCTACACCCGCGCGACGCTCGAGACGCTGGCAATCATTGCCTACCGCCAGCCCGTGACGCGTGGCGACATCGAGGACATCCGCGGCGTCACCGTCAACAGCCAGTTGCTCAAGCAGCTCGAGGACCGCGGCTGGATCGAGGCGATCGGCCACCGCGAAACGCCGGGGCGGCCGGCGCTGTTCGCGACGACGCGGCAGTTCCTCGACGACCTCGGCCTCGCCACGCTCGAGCAGTTGCCCGCCCTCGACGGCGCGCCAGCGGTGACGATGCTCGTCGACGCCTTGCCGGGCCAGGTATCGCTGCTCGATGCCCCCGCCGATGCGGCCTTGCCGGGGGAGGACGATCCCGGGCTCCCGCAGCCGGGCCTCGATGCCATTTCGCCGGAGCCGCTCGAGGCTTCGGACGAAGCGGCCGCGGACGACGACGAGGCTGTCGACGCAGCCATCCCCATGGCTGCATCGGAGGCTCTCTCCTCGACCGCAGAACTTCCCACGCCGCCGGCCGACGCCGGCACGGAAACCCAGACATGAATTCGAACGACACTCCGCCCAGCGATACGCAGCCCGATGCCACGCCGCCCACCGGCGACGACAGCGCCGCTGCAGCGCCGGTCAAGCGACGCACGCGCAAGGCGGCGACGCCAGCGGCCGAGAGCACGGCAGCCGTGGAGGTGACGGCGGCCGTCGAAGCCGATGCGGACACAGCGGCACCGAAGACCCCGCGGCGGCGCAAGCCCAAGGCCGATGTGGCTGTCGCGGAGTCGTCCGAAGCCGTCGCGTCGCCCGTGGCGGCTGATGCGCCGGCGGCGGCCGAAGCCCGACCGGCCCCGATCGAGCGACCTGTACCGGTCTCAGCGCCGGCTGCCGCGGAAGCGGCCGAAGGAACAGCCGCCGACAACGAACCGACCGAAGCGGCCGGATCCGGCGAATCGGGGGCGGCGGCCGGCGACGAATCGGGCGAGCGCAGCCGTCGTGGCCGCAACCGGCGCCGAGGCCGCAAGGACCGCGCCGGCCGTGAAGGCGGCGAGGCTGCGGGCGCCGATGGCTCGGCCGAGCCCGGCGCCGAACGCCCGCCGCAGGCACCGCGACCGGCGCTCGATCCGGCGCTGGTGGTGGAGCGCTTCGAGGAAGTGCTGTCGGGTGCCTACGACGCCGAGCCACCCGAGCCGGACGATGAGGCCAGCGTCGAGCAGTCGACCAAGCGCGTGCTGCGCCCCGAGCCCGAGGCGCCCAAGCTGCACAAGGTGCTGGCGCAGTCGGGCATCGGTTCGCGCCGCGACATGGAACAGTTCATCCTCGACGGCAAGGTCACGGTCAACGACGAGGTGGCCCATGTGGGCATGCGCATCTCCTACGGCGACCGCATCGCCGTCGACGGCAAGCCGGTGCGTCTGCGCATCCAGCCGGGCCCGGCGCGGCTGCTGGCCTATCACAAGCCGACCGGCGAAGTGGTCACGCTGAACGACCCGGAAGGGCGTCCCACGGTGTTTCGCCGTCTGCCGCGCCTTCAGCAGGGCAAGTGGCAGTCCGTCGGTCGCCTGGATATCAACACCGAGGGCCTGCTGCTGTTCACCAACTCGGGTGAACTGGCGAACCAACTGATGCATCCCCGCTTCGGCGTCGAGCGCGAGTACGCGGTGCGCGTGCTCGGCAGCCTGAACGAGGAACAGCGCGCGAAGCTGCTCGAGGGCGTGGAGATCGACGGTCAGACCGCCGGCTTCAAGAGCATCGAGGAGGGCGGTGGCGAAGGAGCGAACCGCTGGTACCGCGTGGTCATCACCGAAGGGCGCAACCGTGAGGTGCGCAAGCTGTTCGACAAGGTCGGCCTGGCCGTGAGCCGTCTGATCCGCATTCGCTACGGCACTGTGGTGCTGCCGCGCGGCCTCAAGCGCGGCGTCTGGGTCGAGCTCGACGACCAGGACCTGCGCGCGATCCGCCAGCTGGCCAGCGGCAACCGTGGCGCAGCGGCGCAAAGCGAGTCGCGCGACGCTCAGGGCAACCGCGAACAACGGCGCAACAACGGTCGCAACGGCAAGCCCGAGCGCAACGCGCGCGGGCCGCAGCAGGGCGGGGCCCGCGCGCAGGGCCAGGGCGGCCCGCGCGCAGGTCCTGGTCGTCGAGCTCGACCCAGACGCCGCGCTTGAGGCCGCGCGGCAGCACCACAGTGCCGTAGCGAATGCGGATCAGACGGCTCAC
>NZ_AZSN01000037.1:0-31541 GCF_000576225.1 Methylibium sp. T29-B
GCCGCGACCGCGGGGGGCCACGGGCGCCGCCACCGGCGCGGCCACAACCGTCGCCACCGGCGCGCTCTTGACGATGCGCACCTTGCCGTCGGCCTCGGTGATCTCCAGTTCGGAGACGTTGGACTCCGACACCAGGTCGATCAGCGTCTTCAGTTTGCGCAGGTCCATGGATTTCTCTCTCCAACGAATGTCGTTATGGTTTCTTCAAACCGGGCCTGCGCGGCGGTGTACCGCGGCAGGGCCACCGCTCAGTTGTGTGTGCCGCCGAGCCGTTCGAGCGCGAACTCCAGCGCCAGGCGGTAGCCGCTGGCGCCCAGACCGACGATCACTCCTTCGGCCAACTCCGAGAAATAGGAATGGTGACGGAAGGCCTCGCGGCGGTGCACGTTCGACAGGTGCACCTCGATGAAGGGCAGGGCCACCGCGGCGAGCGCATCGCGCAACGCGACGCTGGTGTGCGTGAAGGCGGCCGGGTTGATCAGGATGAAGCGGGTGCCGTCGCTGCGCGCCTCCTGTACCCGATCGACCAGTGCGCCCTCGTGGTTGCTCTGGAAGCTCGCCAATCCGAACCCGGCCTCGCCCGCGCGCCGCAGCAGGGCCGCGTCGATCTCGGCCAGCGTGGTGGCGCCGTAGACCGCCGGTTCGCGGCTGCCGAGCAGGTTGAGATTGGGTCCATGAAGGACGAGTATTTCCATCAGATGCGAGTTCGATGCCGGCAGATCCCCCGGCGAAGCCGCGACTTTACGCGCAAACGGGGCGATGGTCGATCACGAAGCGGGCGTGCTCAGCCCAGCTCCCGCGCCCAGGCGGCGAGGTCTTCGTAGCAGGTCTCGCCCAGCTTGCGCTGCACCGGCCGGCCGCTCGCATCGAAGGCCACGGTGAAGGGCAGGCCGCCCTGTTCGTTGCCCAGTTGGCGCGACAGTTCGCTGCCTTCGAAGCCGGCCAGCCCGATCGGAAAACCCAGCTTCAGGCGGCCCAGGAACTCGCGGACCGGGGTCGGCCCGTCGACGGCTAGGCCGACAACTTGCCAGCCTTTGGACTGGAAATCACGATGAAAGCGATCAATTTCCGGCAATTCTCGGACGCAGGGTGCGCACCATGTGGCCCAGAAATTGATCAGCAGCGGCTTGCCGCGCAGGCTCTGCATCGCCAGCGTACCGCCCTCGGGGCGGTCAAAACTCGACGCCCACAGCGCCGTGACGGTCGGGTCGAGCGCCGGTGCCTGCTGCCGCAGCGCCAGCCACACCCCGGCGCCTACGCCGGCCCCCGCTCCCAGGCCGAAGACCAGTCGGCGGCGGCGTGCCGAAGCGATGGGGGGTGGATTCATCAGGCGTCCTTCGTCATCAATTGGCGCAGTGCTGCGGCATCGCCGCGGGCACTGCGGCCGTGGGCGTCGCGCTTGAGCGCGCCGCGGAGGTCGTCGTGGTCCAGGATGCTGAGATGTACCGTGACCGATTCATTCAACGTGGCGCAGGGCTGGGCCAGGCTCAGTACGTCAATGGTGCGCCCGTTCGGGCTCCGGGTGCTGCCGACGTCGTAGCCGATGCCGGCATTGAGCAGCGCGATCTCGGCCGCCTTCGAATCGTCGCAGTAGAGCTGCAGGTGCACGTCGTTCAGCCGGGTGGCGGTGCCGCGCCAGACCGCGCCGCTCAGGTGCGGGCGGAACTCGGCCAGCCGCTCCATCCAGCCAGTGCCACTTCGCGCAGGGCCGCCAGTTCGCGCGGTTGGGTCTCGGCGCAGAACAGTTCGATGTAAGTGCGGACTTCGTATTCAAGCAAGTCGTTGTCGGGCAAGTCTCGCGCCGGCAGGCCACGGTGGCCGAGCAGCTTCAGGGCCCGCTGTTTGGCCGGCCCGTATTCGAGTCCTTCTTCGACGACGAGCCGGGCCGCGGTTGCGGCGATCTCGGCACTGAGCGCGGACGGGGCGGAAGAGGGCATGGCGCGGGTTGGAGCGGAGAGCCGGGGTCCCGGTTCAGGGCAGTTCGACCGCCGACATGCGCGACACGATGGTCGCAGCGCGACCGCTGACATAGGCCGAGCCGGGGCGCTTCTCGAAGCGCTTGGGGGCCGGCAGCATCACGGCCAGACGAGCTGCCTGCATCGCGCTCAGCTGGCCGGCATCGACGCGGAAATAGTGGCGGGACGCAGCCTGCGCGCCGAACACACCTTCGCCCCACTCGACGTTGTTCAGGTAGATCGCCAGGATGCGTTCCTTGTCGAGCAGCGCCTCGAGCATGAAGGTGATGACGAATTCCTGCCCCTTGCGGGCCAGGCTGCGCTCGCCCGACAGGAACAGGTTCTTCGCAAGCTGTTGGCTGATGGTCGAGCCGCCGACGATCTTCGCCACCGGGGCCGGGCGGGGCGGGGCCGACCGGGCGTTGGCCGCCCGCCGCTGCTGCTGGCTCTCGAGCTGTGCCTGCAGCTTCTCGGCGCGTGCCTCGGCGCGCTGGTTGCGCTCCCAGGCCTTCTCGATCGCTTCCCAGTCCACGCCGCCGTGGTCGGTGAAGCTGGCGTCTTCCGATGCGATCACCGCCCGCTTGAGTGTTGCGGCGATGCGCTCGTAGGGTTGCCAGCGCTGAGACCACAGGACCTCGTGGCGCTCGGTCGCCAGGCGCCAGATCTCGCTGCGCTGGAAGGTGGTGGACTCGGGGTCGACGAAACGCATCATCGCGATGCGGAGCACGAACACCCCTTGCAAGGCGATGGCGCTGAGGGCCAGCAGCACCAGCCAGCGGACCAGGCGCTTCATGTGTCGGCCCCTTCGATGACGGCACGCAATTCGGCCAGCACGGCCGGCGTCGGCGGGCGCACGCCGCGCCAGAACCAGAACGACTCTGCCGCCTGCTCGACCAGCATGCCCAGGCCGTCACGGCCGTGTGCGCCGTGCGCCGCCGCCCAGCGCAGAAAGCCCTGCGCTGCGGGCCCGTACATCATGTCCAGGGCCAGTGCGCCGGGGCGCAGCACGCGCGCGGCGACCGGCACCGTGGCCCCGGCGAGGCTGGCGGCGGTGGCGTTGACGACGATGTCGTAGCCGTCGCCGCAGTCGTCCAGCGCTGCCGCCTCGAGCGTCACGCCATGCAGCGCCGCCAGCGCCGCATGGCGCTCGACCAGCGTGCGGGCCTGTCGGGCGAGCGATTCGCCAGCACCAGCCGTTGCGGCCCGGTCTCGAGGAGCGGCCCCAGCACGCCGGCCGCCGCGCCGCCGGCGCCGACCAGCAGCAGTGTGGCGCCTTGCAACGCAACGCCGGCATGGACCGTGATGTCGCGCACCAGCCCGGCGCCGTCGGTGTTGTCGGCCTGCCAGCCTTCGGCATCGAAGCGCAGGGTGTTGGCCGCCTGGGCCAGTGCGGCGCGCGGTGTGAGCTGCGCGGCGAGCGCGACGGCCTCGAACTTGAATGGCACCGTGACGTTGCAGCCGCGCGCCGGCCCGAGCCCGGTGCCGGTCGATGCCGCAAAGGCGCTCACGGTGGCGGCGAAGCCATCGAGCGGGCAAGGCAGCCGGCCGTAGTCGATCGGCTCTCCCGTCAGCGCGGCGAATCGCGCATGAATGAACGGTGAGCGGCTGTGCTCGACCGGGTGGCCGGCGACCGCGTAGCGATCGCGGGCCGCGGCGTCCGCGCGGTCCTTCATTGCGGCGACGACTGCAGGAGCCGCGTCTCGAAGCCCTCGTCTCGCGTGAAGCGGAAGCGCGACACGACGACGATCTGGTCGGCCTGCTTGCGCATCGCGTCGGTGAAGGGGCCGAACGGCGATGCCGCGCGCACGATGGCCTGGGCGCGACGATCGAGCGTGCGCTGGCCCGAGCTCTGGACGATCTCCGTGTCGAGCACCTGGCCGAGCGCGTCGACGGTGACGATCATCGTCAGCTCGCCGTAGAGCTTGCGGCCCTTGTCCTCGGGGAAGTTCAGGGTGCCGCGTTCCTCGATCTTGCGGCGCAGCACGTCGTAGTAGACGGCGTACACCGCCTCGCTGGTCGACGGGCTCACGTAGCGCTTCTTCGGACGGGCATTGGCGTCGTTGATGCGCTTCTCGATCTCGGCCAGCATCTGCAGCATCTGCTGGCGCTGTTCGGCCTGGGCGCGGGCGTCCGGGCTCCCCTCGTCGCGTTGCGGGTCGGGCGGCGGCAGGCGCGCCAGCTCGCGGCGGATCTGCGCCAGCAGCTGCATCTGCTGCTCCTGCAGCGACTGGATCTGCTGGCGCGCGTCTTCCAGCGAATCGCCGACCTCGGTCAGGGCGGACGGTGGCAGCGGCGAGGTGGCGCGGCCGGCCTGGGCCTCGCCGCCGCCCGCCAGCGCGGCCTGTGCGATCGCCTGCGCCTTCAGCGGCGGCTCGGTCGAGCGCGCGTTGACCAGGATGACCTCGAGCGGCGTGTCCTTGAACACGCGGTTGAAGCCTTCCGGATCGACGAAGCGCACCGTCAGCAGCACCGCGTGAACACCGAAGGAGATCAGCAGCGCGACGTGCAGTGCGGTGAGTCGCCGGAGGCGCTCTGCCCAGCGTTGCGGAATCAGCTTCATGCGTCGGGCATCCTAGGCGGCGCCGGAGGGGGCCGGGTCGGCGGCATTGTCGCCATCCTGCAGGTCGATCGCCAGCGCGAGCGGCGCGGCGGCCTCGGCCGCTTCGTCGGCCTCCTCGGCATCGACCGGCGCATCGTCGGCCGGCGTCGCCGGATCGTCGAGCCGGGTGACGAGGCTGGCGTGCAGCTCCAGTGTGAGCAGATCGGTCCCGGTGATGCGCACCCGCACCCGGGCTCCGCGCGGCAGCGACTCGCAGCCGAGGGCCCGGAACACCAGCGGCAGCGTCTCGGCGCGGACCAGCCCGTCCTTCATCACCGCGGCCTCCAGCTCGGTCAGGCCTGCCTGCTCGAGATGACGCATCGTCCAGTAGCGCTCCAGCCCGTTCTGGAACTGGTTGTAGGCCGTGTACGCGGCGTCGAAGCCCGAGATGACCGAGAACAGCTCGGCGTCCTTGGGCTTGAACGGTGCGGCCAGCGCCGCGGTGCGGCCGTGCCGCGCGCAGGCGATGATCTGCCACTGGTTGACCAGGTCCACGTAGCGCCGCAACGGAGAGGTAGCCCAGGTGTACTGCTTGACGCCCATGCCCGCATGTGGCGCCGGCTTGGTGCCCATGCGCACCTTGATGCCCGGGGCCATGCTGGCCTGGCTACGGTAGATGCCCGGCACGCCGCACTCGGCGATCCAGCCGCCCCAGTGGCTGTTGGCGAGGATCATTGCCTCGGCGACGATCAGGTCCAGCGGCGAACCGCGCTTGCGTTCGGTGATGACGACCGTCTCGCTGCCGTCGGGCTCGCCGGCGTTCCCTCCGTCGAGCCTGAAGTTGTAGTCCGGCCGGTTGAAGTTCTCGGGCTTGCCGCGCACCAGCTCGCGCTGCGCCTTCAGATGCCGGGCCAGGCGGAAAGCGAACGAGAGCTCGGGCGCGAAGGCGTAGCCGGCCGGCGCCTCGCCGGTCAGCGAGGCTTCGGTGACCACCGCGTCGAGCTGGTCGTGGCGCAGGTTGGCGGCAATGTGCACCTGCTCGAGCTTCGTTTCCACCGCCTTCACGGCCAGCGACGCCGCATCGAGGCTGAAGTACACCGACACCGCCGGGCAGTCGCGCCCTTCGAGCAGCGTGTAGCTCTGCACCACCTCGTCGGGCAGCATGGTCAGCTTGTGGCCCGGCATGTAGACGGTGGACCAGCGCGTGCGTGCCACCTGGTCGACAGCCGATCCGGGCTGGACCGCCAGGCCCGGCGCGGCGATGTGCACGCCAAACACGACGGTGTCACTGCCCAGCCCCTGCACCGACAAGGCGTCGTCGATCTCGGTGGTGCTCGAATCGTCGATCGAGAAAGCCTGCACCGCGGCCAGCGGCAGATCGTTCTTGATCGGCGGCGCCTGCAGCGGCGGGAAGGCCGTGCCCTTGGGGAAGAACTCGAACAGGAAGCGCTTCCAGTGGAACTGGTAGGGGCTCGTGATCGCGCCGGCGTCCTTCAGCAGGTCGAGCGGCGCCTTGTGCGAACGCTTCGCGGCCTCGACCACGGCCTTGTACTCGGGGCCGTTCTTGTCGGGCTTGAACAGGATGCGGTAGAGCTGCTCGGAGATCGGCGCCGGGCAGTGGCCGCCGGCCAGCTCGACCGCCCAGGACTCGATCTGCGCGGCCTGCTGCGCCTTGCGCTCGATCGCCACCAGGGCCTGCTTCAGGATGTCTTCCGGCGCCTTGCGGAAGCGTCCCTTGCCGCGCCGGTGGAAGTAGTGCGGCGCATCGAACAACCGCAACAGCGTGGCCGCGCGCTGCGGTGCGTCGGGCTGGGCATTGAAGTACTCGCGAGCAATGTCGTCGAAGCCGAACTCCTCGTCCGGCGCGACCTCCCAGATCAGGTCGAGGTCGATCTCGCCCGACAGGCTGTGCGCCTGCGCCAGCAGCTCGGCTGGCGCAGGTTTCGCAAAACGCAGCAGCGCGTTGGCGCTCTTGACCTTGACGCGCTTGCCGGAATCGAGCTCCACCTGCAGCGAGCTCTCGGCCTCGGACATCACACGGCCGGCGAGGAACTTGCCGGCTTCTTCGAACAGGGCGTAGGTATCGGACATATCGGGGCGGATTGTCCCATCCGCCAATGCGCGGTCAGCCCAGGTCGAGAAAGCCCAACAGATCCGGGAGGTGGTCGTCGAAGTCGCTCAGCGCGTGGTCGCCGCCCTCCAGCAGCTTGATGCGGGCGCCGGCGTAGCGGGCCGTCATGTCGCGCCAGTCGAGCACCTCGTCGCCCTTCGCGATGACGGCGAGGTAGCGCGCCGGATCGCGCAGGCGCGGCGGCCGCATCACCCGCAGCTCCTCGACGTGGGCCGCGGTGAACTCGAAGCGCAGGGCCGGGTCGTGCCAGCCGGTCTGCTCGCCGATCTGGCCGGCCAGCGTGTCGGCCGGGTCGACGGCCGGATTGAGCACGACCGCGCGGCAACCGCGCTGCTCGGCCAGCACGGTGGCATAGAAGCCGCCCAGGGAACTGCCGATCGCCGCCATGCGATCGGACGGCCAGTCATGGGTCAGCGAATCGATCAGCGCCTTTGCCGCGGCCGGCGACGGCGGGAGTTGGGGACAGCACCACACCAGGGAGTGGCCCGCGTCCTGCAGCCGGGTGACCTCGGCCGCCACGCGCTGCGCCTTGGCCGAACCGGGCGAGGAGCGGAAGCCATGCAGGTAGAGCAGATGCGACGGCGGCTTCATCGCGCGAGCGCGGCGAGCAGCTTGTCGTGGATGCCGCCAAAGCTGCCGTTGCTCATGCACAGCACGTGATCGCCGCTGCGCGCCGCCTGGACCACGCGCTGGACCAGCGCGTCGATCGAGTCGCCGACGACCGCGCGGTCGCCCAGTGGCGCCAGCGCCTCGCCGGCGTTCCAGCCCAGGCCGCCGCTGTGGCAGAAGGCCAGGTCGGCCTCCTCCAGCGCCCACGGCAGCTGGGCCTTCATCGCGCCGAGCTTCATGGTGTTGGACCGCGGCTCGAACACGGCCAGGATGCGCTGCTCGCCGATCCGGCGCCGCAAGCCGTCGATGGTGGTGCGCATGGCCGTCGGGTGGTGGGCGAAATCGTCGTAGACCTTGATGCCGCGGACCTCGCCGCGCAGTTCGAGCCGGCGCTTCACGTTCGCGAAGCCGGCCAGCGCGCGGGCTGCGTCGGCCGGCGCGACGCCGACGTGCTCCGCTGCGGCGATCGCGGCCAGCGCATTGAGCTGGTTGTGCTCACCCAGCAGCGCCCACTCCACGCGACCGACCTGCACGCCCGACTTCAGCACGTCGAAGCTGTGCGGCTCGCCGCGGGCCCGGAAGCCGGGCACGTCGCCGCGCACGCCGAAGCGCTGAACGTCGCTCCAGCAGCCGCGCCCGAGCACGCGCGCCAGGCTCTCCTCGCGCGCGTTGACGATCACGCGTCCACTGGTCGGCACCGTGCGCAGCAGGTGGTGGAACTGGGTTTCGATGGCCGCCAGGTCCGCGAAGATGTCGGCGTGGTCGAACTCCAGGTTGTTCAGGACCGCGGTGCGCGGCCGGTAGTGCACGAACTTGCTGCGCTTGTCGAAGAACGCGGTGTCGTATTCGTCGGCTTCGATCACGAAGGGCTGGCCCTCGCCCAGCCGTGCGCTGACCTCGAAGTTCTGCGGCACGCCGCCGACCAGGAAGCCGGGCCGGCGCTCGTTGTTCTCCAGGATCCAGGCCAGCATCGAGGTTGTGGTGGTCTTGCCGTGCGTGCCGGCGACCGCCAGCACATGTCGCCCCTGCAGCACGTGCTCGGCCAGCCATTGCGGTCCGCTGGTGTAGGGCAGGCCGGCGTCGAGGATCGCCTCCATCAGCGCGTTGCCGCGCGAGACCACGTTGCCGATCACGTACAGGTCGGGCTTCAGCGCGAGCTGCTGCACGTCCCAGCCCTCGATCAGCTCGATGCCCAGCGCGCGGAGCTGGTCGCTCATCGGCGGGTAGACGTTGGCATCGCAGCCGGTGACCCGGTGCCCGGCCTCGCGAGCCAGTGCGGCCAGGCCGCCCATGAAGGTGCCGCAGATGCCGAGGATGTGAATGTGCATGGCCGATCATTCTAGGGACGCGGGTTGCCGCGGCGACCGCCGAGACTGCTACCTTCTGCGACATGGAAGCACAAGCCGTTCCACTCGTGCTGCCGGCCTGGACCGGGCTGGCCCAGCACCCCTGGCTGTACCCGGCGCTCGAGGCCGTGCACCTGTGCGGCATCGCGCTGCTGTTCGGCAGCCTTGTGGTGTTCGAGCTGCGCCTGTGGGGCGCCGCGCCGGCCCTGAGCGTGCCGGCGCTGGCGCGGCTCGCGCTGCCGGTCACGCTGCTGGGCTTCGGCGTGGCGGCCGTGTCCGGTGCGCTGATGTTCAGCAGCCAGCCGGGCGACCTGCTGGCGAACCGCTCCTTCACGCTGAAGATGGCGCTGCTGCTGGCGGCCGGCAGCAATGCGGCGATCTTCCATGCCCGTGGCAGCCTGCACCGGTTCGATGTCTGGGCGCGCGCGCAGACCGTGCTGTCGCTGGGGCTATGGATCGCCGTCATCATCTGCGGTCGCTGGATCGCCTACGCCTGAGGCCGGAAAGGAGAAGCCGATGAAACGTCGCCACCTGATGCTCGCCGCGTGCGCCGGCGCGGTGCTGCCGCTGCGGGGGCAGGCCCACCATGGCTGGAGCCGCTTCGACCAGGGCCGCCCGATCTACCTCGAGGGGCGCTCGGTCCGGGTCGCTTGGCGCAACCCGCACGTGGAACTCGACCTGGAGGTGGCGTCCGACCTGCGCCTGCCTGCCGACTTGGCAAAGCGCCCGCTGCCCGCGCAGAGCGCCCAGGTCGACGGGCCCGGGCTGCTGGCCGCGGCGGTGCTGCCGACGCGCAAGGACCGGCTGTGGCATGTGGAACTCGCACCGCTGACGCGCATGGAGGCCTGGAAGGTCGCCGAAATCCGACCCGGTACGTCACTGGCCCTGCTGGGCTTTACCTTCGGTGGCGAACAGGGCGAGGCCGTGCTGCGGGCCGAGTACCTGTTCGTGGCCGGGCAGGCCTACGGCCTGCGGTCGTCGCCGGCCTGATTACGAACTGGCGAACTCAGGCCTGCAGGGTCTGTCGAGCGAACCACTCCTGGCCCGCGGCCAGCGGCACGGGCTGGCCGATGCAGGCGGTCTCGATGCACAGCATCTGCAGCCAGTCGTCGTCGGGCAGGTCGGCCATCGCTGCCGCCTTCTCGGCGCCGGGGTTCCAGAGCACGCGGTCCGGGAAGCCTTCCGCGCTGATGGAGACGCGCCGCTGCGGCGCCTGCAGCACCACCGGCGACGCGACGTTCCAGTAGATGCGATCGATTTCGCCGACGATCGCCTGCGGCTCGATCTCCTGGCGGTGTGTTGTGCCGCGCAGGCTGTCCTCGAAGTCACCGCCCAGCAGCCCCGAGACGCGGGCCTCGCGCACGTCGTCGCAGCGCAGGTAGGTGTGCAGCGCGGCGGTGAACTCGAAGGCCCGATCGCCGGTGTTCAGCACGGCCAGTTCCATCTCCAGCGCGCGACCCGACAGGCTGACGGTCAGTTCGGCCTCGAACGCGTGGGGCCACACCGCGCGGGTGGCGTCGGTATCGGTCAGGCTCAGCACCGCCTGGGTGTGCTGGCGCTGCGGGCCGTACTCGACCAGCGTCCACGCGCGATCGCGTGCGAACCCATGGCGCGGCAAGGGCCCGCGGCGTTCGAACTGCGGAAAGATCACCGGGATGCCGCCCCGCACTGCCTGGCCGGGGCCGGCCTGCGCCCGTGGTGAGAGATAGAGCTGCTCCGGCAGGCCCGCAGGTCGCCACGACACCACATGGGCACCGTGCAGCAGCACCGTCGCCTCGGCGCCGTCCGCGGTCCGCAGGACCACAGCCGCCTGGCCGAGCACCTCGGTCATCGCCATGCGGGCCCGGCCGCGATCAGGCCGCTGCCAGCGTGGCGCGGGCCGCGGCGAGCGTCGCCTCGATGTCGGCCGGCGTGTGCGCGGCGCTGACGAAGCCGGCTTCGTAGAGAGCCGGCGCCAGATACACGCCGCGGTCGAGCATGCCGTGGAAATAGCGGTTGAAGCGCTCGCCGTCGGTGGCCATCACCTCGACATAGTTCTGCGGCAGCGCGGCTTGCGCCGTCTTCGGGAAAAAGAAGCCGAACATGCCGCCCTCGCAGTCGCCCACCATCGGCACGCCAGCCGCAGTGGCCGCGCGCAGCAGTCCGTCGAGCAGGTCGCGCGTGCCCGCTGCCAGCGATTCGAAGAAGCCCGGCTTCTGGATCTCGCGCAGCGTGGCCAGGCCGCACGCGGTGGCGACCGGGTTGCCGCTCAGCGTGCCGGCCTGGTAGACCGGGCCGAGCGGTGCGAGCTGTTCCATGATGGCGCGCGGCCCGGCGAAAGCCGCGAGCGGCATGCCGCCGCCGATGACCTTGCCGAACACGCTGAGGTCGGGCTTGAAGCCGGGAATCGCCTTCGCATACAGGCTCTGGGCGCCGCCGAGCGCGACGCGAAAGCCCGTCATCACTTCGTCGAACACCAGCAGCGCCCCGTGCTGCGTGCACAGCTCGCGCAGCCGCTTCATGAACGGGAGGCCGGCCCGTACGAAATTCATGTTGCCGGCGATCGGCTCGATCATCACGCAGGCGATCTCGGCGCCGTGCGCACTGAAGGCCGCCTCGAGGCCCGTCACGTCGTTGTAGGTCAACACCAGCGTGTGCTGCACCACCTCGGGAGGCACGCCGGCCGAGGTGGGGTGGCCGAAGGTCGCGAGCCCCGAGCCGGCCTTCACCAGAAGCGCGTCGGCATGGCCGTGGTAGCAGCCCTCGAACTTGACAATCTTCGAGCGCCCAGTCGCGCCGCGCGCCAGCCGCAACGCGCTCATCGCCGCCTCGGTGCCCGAGCTGACCAGGCGCACCTGCTCGGCACTGGGGACCAGTTTCAGGATCTCCTCGGCCAGTTCCACCTCGCGCTCCGTCGGGGCGCCGAAGCTGAAGCCCTCGGTTGCTGCCTTCTGCACGGCCTCCAGCACGGCGGGGTGGCCGTGACCGAGGATCATCGGTCCCCAGGAGCCGATGTAGTCGATGTAGCGCTTGCCGTCGGCGTCCCACAGGTAGGCGCCGTCGGCCCGGGCGATGAAACGCGGCGTACCGCCGACTGCGCGGAAGGCGCGGACCGGCGAGTTCACGCCCCCGGGGATGCTGCGGCGGGCCCGTTCGAACAGGCTGGCATTGCGCGAGTCGGCCATCGTGGAGTTGCTTTGATCAGTGGATGCGGCGCGGCCCGCGCTCGGCGGACGGCAGTTCGTCGGTGGCAGGCTCGCCCATCAGTCCTTCTTCCTCGGCGCCGGGCTCGGCTTCCGGCAGCGCCCAGAAGAAGCGATCGGGGACCACATTGCCCATGCCGGGGCGGAACCCGGCGTCCAGCGCCTGGTCGAGGAAGCTGAGCGCCTCCGAGACCGCGAGGTGGAGATCCTGGCCGCTTGCCAGCAGCGAGGCCAGTGCGGCGGCCAGGGTTTCGCCGGCTCCGAGGAAGGTGGCGTCGAAGCGCTCGAACTTCTCCCCGGTGATCGCGCCTTGCGGCGACGCCAGCACATTGTCGACCTGGGCCTCGGCCCCGCGGCTGGCGGGCAGGGCGATGCCGGTCACCAGCACGTAGCGGGCGCCGAGCTCGCCCGCGGCGACCGCCAGCTCGCGGGCCGAGGGCGGCCGTTCGGCCTCCCATTCGGGCAACAGGAAGTCGACCAGGGTCTGCTGGTTGCCGACCAGGACCTCGGTGGCCGGCAGGATCAGCTCGCGGTAGGCGTCCTGGTAGGCCTGCTGGTCGTCTTCTTCGAGCCAGGACACGCTGGTCAGGTAGGCGACCAGCGGCACGTCGGGGTAGTCGCTCAGCACTTCGGCCACGCCGGCCACGCCCTCGGCGCTGCCGAGAAAGCCGACCTTCCACGCCGAGATGGTCACGTCCTCGAGGATGCTGCGGGCCTGCTCGACGATGGTGTCGGCCTCGATCTCGTGCGATTCGAAGACCTCGGCGGTATCGCGCATCACGATGGCGGTGACAACGGGCAGGGCGTGTGCGCCCATCGCGGCGATGGTGGAGATGTCGCCGGCCAGCCCGCCGGCACCACTCGGGTCGCTGGCGTTGAAGCTCATCACGCACGCCGGCGGCGCGTCGCTCGCAGCGGGCTCGGTGGGTTCGGTAGCGCTGGGCGCGATCGTGTTCATGAGAGGGTTCGATCAGGGCTTGGAGCCGTGGCCGCGCATGCAGTCACGGAGTTCCAGAAAATGATGAGGAATGTTGCGTATGTGCCCACTAACCCTTGATTTTTTGCCAAAGGCGATCGCTACAATCTTTTGTCATTGTAGTGAGCAGCCAAGACACCGTGAGCGAATCGAAAACCTGGATGTGCCTCATCTGCGGATGGATCTACGACGAGGCCGCCGGGGATCCGGAGCACGGCCTCGCTGCTGGCACCGCCTGGGCCGACGTCCCGATGAACTGGACCTGTCCCGAATGCGGCGCACGCAAGGAGGACTTCGAGATGGTGCAGATCTAGCAACCTGCCGCTGAGGAGCACATCCTTTGAACGAGGCGCTGACGCAAGAAGGACAGGAGGGCGGGGAGGCTGCAACCGCCGAAGCCATCCGCGTGCTCGTCATCGACGACAGCAACACCATCCGGCGCAGCGCCGAGATCTTCCTGAAGCAGGGCGGATACGTGGTCGTGCTGGCCGAGGACGGCTTCGATGCGCTGGCCAAGGTCAATGATCACCAGCCGCATCTCATCTTTTGCGACATCCTGATGCCGCGACTCGATGGCTACCAGACCTGCGCCATCATCAAGCGCAACCCCAAGTTCTCCGGCGTACCGGTGATCATGCTGTCCTCGAAGGACGGCCTGTTCGACAAGGCCCGGGGCCGCATGGTCGGCTCCGAGGACTACCTGACCAAGCCTTTCACCAAAGACCAGTTGCTGCGAGCGGTGGAACAGCACCGCCGCGTTGCGTGATCGTGCCGGGCCTGGCGCAGCAGGCGTGGCGCCCCCGGTTGCCCGCGCAAGTTTGAGGACACCATCATGACGATCGCGAAGATCCTGCTCGTCGACGATTCCAAGACCGAACTGCATTTCCTGTCCGAACTGCTCGTCAAGCGCGGCTATCAGGTGCGCACCGCCGAGAACGGCGAGGAGGCAATGCGTCGGCTCGGCGAGGAGAAGCCCGATCTCATCCTGATGGATGTCGTGATGCCGGGGCAGAACGGGTTTCAGCTCACCCGAGCCATCACGCGGGACGTGCGCTTCACCGATGTCCCGGTGATCATGTGCACCAGCAAGAATCAGGAGACCGACAAGGTCTGGGGCATGCGGCAGGGCGCACGCGACTACGTGGTCAAGCCGGTCGACGCCGACGAGCTGATCGCCAAGATCCGCGCGTTCGACTGAGCCGTCGGTCAATCTCTACCGCAACCGAGTCGCGACTGCATGGCCAAGAAGGAAGCGCTGCGTGAACTGCAGACCCGGCTCGCCGAGCGGCTGCAGGCCGCGCGACTGCAGAAGTCCGAGACGGCCACCTGGCTGGCTGTCGAGTGCGGCGGGCAGGGCCTGTTGCTGCCGCTGGGGCAGGCGAGCGAGATCTTCCCGCTGACGGCGCTGATGCCGGTGCCGCACACCGGTGCCTGGTTTCTGGGTGTGGCCAATCTGCGGGGGCGCCTTCATGGCGTGGTCGATCTGGCGGTCTTCCTGGGCCTGCGCGCGGCGCCGCCCCAGGAGTTCGGCCCCCAGTCGCGACTGATCGCGTTCAATCCGGCGCTGGAAGTCAACTGCGCCTTGCTGGTCGATCGACTGGCCGGCCTGCGCTCGGCCGACCAGTTGCGGGTCGTGCCCGACGAGGCGGCCCATCCGGCCTTCGCCGGTGCTACCTATGCCGACGCCGGTGGCCGGCGCTGGCAGGAGATCGTGCTGGCGGAACTGGCTGGCGAAGAGGCATTCCTGAGGATCGCCCGGTGACCGCTGGCCACAGCGCACCGGGGCACCGCGACCGAATCACCGAGGTGAGCGAGAGGCGTTTATGAGCTTTCTGAACAAGTTCAAGAATCTGGGCCAGCGCAAGTCGCAGGACGATCCTGCAGACGACCTGCCGTTCGACGACGCCTATCCGATGGCCGAGGATCTCGTGGTCGGGGGGCACGACGGCAGTGCCGCGCTCGACACGACGGCGATGTCGCCGCCGCCGGCCTTGCACGACGACTCTTCGATCATTTCCGAATCGGCGCCGTCGGAGTTGGGCGATGGGTTCAGCGAGACGCGCGTCGAGAACAGCGGCGGCCTGGCGGCCGTGGGCGCAGCGCTCCCTCTGATCGGCGGCCTGTCGATCGGCAGCCAGCAACGGGTGCTGGGCGGCATGCTGTTCGTCGGCCTGCTTGGTCTGGTGGTGGTCACCGTTGCCGCGCTGACCTCTGCCGATCGCAGCGCCGGTCAGGTGGCCGCGACCGGCGACGTGCTCATGCAGTCGCAGCGGCTCGCGAAGTCGGTTTCGCAGGCCCTGATCGGCAACGATGCGGCTTTCCCCGAGGTGAAGGAGAGCGCCGGCGTCCTGGCCATGGCGTCGCGCGGACTGCAGGGAGGCAACGAGATGGTCAGTGCGGCCCCGGCTGGCGTGCAACCGCTGATCGAGCCACTGATGCCGTTGATCGACAAGGCCGAGAAGAACTCCAACACCGTGCTGGCGCAGCAGCTGACATTGACGCAGGTGGGGAAGGCGCTGCGTGGCATCAACCGGCAGTCGTCCGACCTGCTGGAGATCGCCGAGACGGTGTCGTCGCTGAAACTGCAGCAGGACGCCTCGCCGTCCGAACTGTCGGCCGTGGGGCAGCTGGTGATGCTCACGCAGCGCATCGGCAAGTCGGCCAACGAGTTCCTCACCGTCGAGGGGGTGTCGCCCGAGGCGGTGTTCCTGCTCGGCAAGGATCTGAACTCGTTCAAGGAGATCGCCCAGGGGCTGCTCGACGGCAACGCCGAGCTGCGGCTGCCGGGGACCCGCGACGCCGCGACACGCGAACGCCTGCAGGCGCTGCTGAAGCAGTTCGAGGAGACGCGCACGCTGGCCGGCTCCATCCTGGGCAATCTGCAGGGCCTGGTTGCAGCACGCGAAGCGCAGTCGTCGATCCTGGCCGACAGCGAGCCGTTGCGGGTCGGGTTCCAGGCCGTTCAGGCCCAGTTGCAAGGTCGGACCGGGCTGGGTGCCTTCAACCTGCTGGTGATCGTGGTCTCGGTGCTGCTGGCCCTGGCCGGCATCGCCGGTCTGCTGTATGTCTACCTGCAGGACCAGCGCCAGCGCGCCGCGGTCGCCAACCTGCAGCGCGAGGAAGCGGAACGGCAGGAACAGGAAGCCAAGCGCGTCAACGATGCCAACCAGGCGGCGATTCTGAGGCTGATGAATGAACTGCAGACGGTCGCCGAAGGTGACCTGACGCAGCAGGCCACCGTGACCGAGGACATCACCGGCGCCATCGCCGACTCGGTGAACTACACAGTCGAAGAGCTGCGCACCCTGGTGTCGCAGGTGCAGGGCTCGGTGTCCCGGATGACGGAGACCACGACACAGGTCGAAGCGACGTCCACCGAACTGCTGGCGGCCTCCGACGAACAGCTGCGCGAGATCCGCGAGACCGGCGAATCGGTGCTGCAGATGGCCGGCCGCATCAATGACGTGTCGGCGCAGGCCACGCAGTCGGCCCAGGTCGCGCGGCAGTCGCTGATGGCGGCCGAGTCCGGCCTGCAGGCGGTGCAGAACGCGATCGGCGGCATGAACACGCTGCGCGACCAGATCCAGGACACGTCCAAGCGCATCAAGCGGCTCGGTGAAAGCTCGCAGGAGATCGGCGAGATCACCGAGCTGATCTCCGACATCACCGAGCAGACCAACGTGCTGGCGCTGAACGCCGCCATCCAGGCTGCCTCGGCTGGTGAAGCGGGGCGCGGCTTCTCGGTCGTTGCAGAGGAAGTGCAGCGGCTGGCCGAACGCTCGGGCGACGCGACCAAGCAGATCGCCGCGCTGGTGAAGACCATTCAGACCGACACGCAGGACGCGGTGGCGGCCATGGAGCGGTCGACGCAGGGGGTCGTCGAGGGCGCCAAGCTGTCCGACAACGCCGGTACCGCACTGGGCGAGATCGACCGCGTGTCGCGCCAGCTCGCGGAGCTGATCGAGGCGATCTCGGCCGAAGCCTCTCGCGAGGCACAGTCCGCCAACATCGTGGCGGCCAACATCCAGCACATCTTCGCGGTGACCGAGCAGACCGGCGATGGCACCCGCTCGACCGCGCAACTGGTGCGGGAACTGTCGCGCACGGCCGAAGAGCTGAAGGCCTCGGTCGCGCGGTTCAAGATCGACTGAAGCGGCGCGGCAGCTTCTTCGTCGCACAGCGCAGACCCGTCACCGGACCGAGCAGCGGATGGACAGCCCACACGACACCCTCGACGACGTCAGTGCCCTGGCCTGGGTTCAGGAGGAACTGCGCAAGTCGCTCGACACCGCGCACAAGGCGCTTCGCCGCACGCTGAAGGAAACCGAATCCACGTTTGAGTCCGACCTCGACGATGTCGAACCGACTCAGCTGCGCACAGCGCGGCAGCAGATCCACCAGGGCGTCGGCGTGCTCGAACTGGTTGGTCTGCCGGCGGGTGCCGCGCTGCTGCGTGGCAGCGAAGCCGCAGTCCAGCGCTACATCTCCAAGCCCCACAAGCTCGACCTGGCGGCGGTCGAGACCATCGAGCGCGCTTCGTTCGCGCTGCATGATTTCCTGGCGCGCCGACTCGCCGGCAAGCCGGTTTCCTCGGTAGCGCTGTTCCCGCAGTACCGCGCGGTCCAGGAGCTGGCCGGCGCCGAGCGCATCCACCCGGCCGACCTGTGGCCTCAGGACTGGCAATGGCACGTGGTGCCCGCCGAGCCCGGCGTTGCGCCGCGGGGTGCCGATGCGGCCATCGTCGCCGAGTTCGAATCGCAAGTTCTCACGCTGATGCGCAAGCCGGGCGTCGACGTGACGCAGCGCCTGAGCGACCTGAGTGCGGGGCTCGCGGTCGGCTCGGAGCAGTCGCAGACCAGGACCCTGTGGCAGCTGGCGGCCGCCTTTTCGAGGCGCAGTCCGTCGGGTTGCTGGTGCCCGACGTCTATGCCAAGCGCATGACCTCGCGCCTGCTCGCCCAGCTGCGCAGCCAGCAGCGTGGTGATCTGGCGGCCGGCGAGCGGCTCGCGCGCGACCTGCACTTCTTCTGCACACAGGCTGCAGCGCCCGCCATCGGGGAGGCACCGCGCCTGCAGGCGGTGCGCAGCACCTACCCGGCCACGCGCGAGGCCGTGCCATCCGACTACAACGCCGTCCAGCTAGGCCGCTACGACCCAGCTTGGATCGCACAGGCCCGCAAGCGGGTCGCCACGGCGAAGGATTCCTGGTCGGCAGTGGCGGGGGGCGAAATGCACCGGCTGCCCGGCCTGAACGAGCAGTTCGCGCTGGTGGCCGACTCGCTCAAGCGGCTGGTGCCGAGTGGCGACCAGCTCGGTGATGCCCTGTTGCGTGCAGTCGGCTCGTCCGTACAAGCCGGCACGGTGCCGCCGCCGGCGCTGGCCATGGAGACGGCCACCAGCGTGCTCTATCTCGAGGCCGCGCTCGAGGACGGCGCGTTCGACCAGCCCGAGCAGGCCGAGCGCGTCCAGCGCCTCGCGCAGCGCGTCGACGCAGTGCTCGAAGGCGCAGCGCCCGAGCCCCTCGAGACCTGGATGGAGGAGCTCTACCGTCGGGTGTCCGATCGCCAGACGATGGGTAGCGTGGTCCAGGAGCTGCGCGCGTCGCTGTCCGAATCCGAAAAACTGATCGACCAGTTCTTCCGTGCACCGACCGATCCGGCCGTGCTGATGCCTGTGCCCGCGCAGCTGCAGGCGATGCGTGGCGTGATGTCGGTGCTCGGCCTCGACCAGGCGACCCACGCCGTGCTGCGCATGCGCGACGACGTCGACACCCTGGTGTCGGCGGGCGACCAGGCGCGCCACGAGCAGCCGCTGTTCGAGCGCCTCGCCGGCAATCTCAGCGCGCTGAGCTTCATGATCGACCTGCTGGGCGTGCAGCCGCAGGTGGCGAAGTCGCTGTTCCGCTTCGATGCCGCCAGCGGTCTGCTGAGCTCGCAGCTCGGCCGACACAGTACGCCGCTCGAAGACGCCGCCGCACCGCGGCTCGAGCCGTCGCTGATCGCCCAGGCGCAGACGCTGTCGAGCGCGGCCACCGAAACGATGCCGCTGGCCGAGGTCTCGCGCGAGCTCGAGCGCCTTGCGCTGCAACCGGACGTGGCGGCGCAGCCTGATCTGGTGGCCAGCTTGTCGAGCGCGCAGGCGGCGCTCGACCGGGCCGAGGCACCGTTCGCTCAGCGCGAGACCGAGGCCCGCGTGCGAGAGCAGGTGGTTGGTGCCCTGGCCGAGTTCGTCTCGACGGCGTCCGACCCGATCGGCCTCGATGCCGTACCGGTGTCGAGCCGTATGCCGCTGATGTCGTTGACGCCAGCGGCGCCGGTGCAGCAGACCGGACTCGAGGGCGACGACGAGATGCGCGAGATCTTCCTCGAGGAAGCGCGCGAGGTCCTGGACACCGCGCGCTCGGCACTCGCCGCCTTGAGCGACAGTCCCGGCGATGTGGAGCAGCTCACCACGGTGCGGCGGTCCTTCCACACCTTCAAGGGCAGTTCGCGTATGGTCGGCCTGCGCGAGTTCGGCGAGGCGTCCTGGGCTTGTGAGCAGCTCTACAACGACCTGCTGGCCAGCCAGCAGCCCGCGAGTGACGACCTGCTGCGCACGACCGGCGACGCCCTCGATCACCTGGGCCACTGGGTCGAGGCCATCGCCCGCGGGGACACCGCAGGCTGGCACAGCGCCCCACTGCGCCAGTCCGCCGACGCCATGCGGCTCGAGGGACGTTACCTGAACCTGGCGGTCTCCGGCGCACCGGCGGCCCCGACGGCGCCGTTGCCGGTGCCGCCCGGTTTTGTGCTGCCGCCGGCCAGCGACCTCGATCTGCCGGCCCCCACGGTCTCGGCAACCGAAAAGGCCGAAGAGCCCATGCCGGTCCCGGGCCTGGACTTCACCTTCGACCTGGGCGATGCCTTGCCTGCGGCGGAGCCGCCTGCCATTGCCGCGACGGCTTGCCGACGATCGAAGGCCTGGAGGCTCTCGACTCCGCGCCGGCCTTCGAGCACGCTGCGACCGAGCCGCTGCCGCTCGAGGAGTTGCCGTCGGCCGCGCCGGTCCTGGAGTCCATCACCACCTTCGATCTCGAGGTGCCGGAGCTGGCCGAAGACGTCGTTGCCGATCCGGCCGCCGAAACACCGGCACTGATCGAGCCGCTGCTGCCCAGCGCCGAAGTGTTGCAGTCCCTCGAGCCGTTGCCGGGCGTGATGGCCCGGGAGGACGGCACCCCGGCCGTTCCGTTCGACGACGTTGCGGACTCCGACACCATGCCCTTCGAGTCGGGCGACATCGTGGTCGCCCTGGAGCCGTCGCGTGCGGGCGAGCTGTCGCCCACGGTCGATGGGCCGGTCGAGGGCGCAGAGGATCGCGATGAGTCGACCGACGCGACCACCGTCGGCGAGCCGACCAGCGAGCAGGTCAAGATCGTCGGGCCGCTGCAGATCGGCATCCCGCTGTTCAACATCTACCTGAACGAGGCCGACGAGCTGTCACGTCGACTCGGGACCGAGCTGTCCGAATGGGCGCATGAGTTGCACCGCCCGGTGGGCGAGTCGGCCATCTCGCTGGCGCACTCGTTGGCCGGCAGTTCCGCCACCGTCGGTTTCGGCGACCTGTCGTTGCTGGCGCGGCAGCTCGAGCACGCGCTGGTGCATTCTCAGGCGTTGGGCGGCGGGACCAGCGCCGATGCGCAGCTGTATGTAGATGTCGCCGATGAAGTGCGCCGCCTGCTGCACCAGTTCGCCGCCGGATTCCTCAAGTCGCCCAGCGCGGAGCTGCTCGATCGTCTGGCCTTGCACGAGCTCGACCTCGTGCGGCGTGTCGAGGTGCAAGCCAATGCGCCGCAGGACACTGCATCCGGCGCCGCGATCGAGGTGCCGGGATCCGCAGTGATGGGCATCGAACCCGTCGCCGACGCGCCGGCGGCTCCTGCAGCCATCGTTGACCTGGGGCAGGCCGAGTTCAAGGCTTTGGCGCCGCTGCCCGTCGAGCCGCAGCGGGCCGCTCGCATGGCAGCGCTCGACAGCGACGAGGACATCGACGCTGTCGACGCGGTCGACGCCGACCTGTTCCCGTTCTTCGAGGAAGAGGCGCAGGAGCTGCTGCCCGAGTTGGCGGCCCACCTGCGAGCCTGGACGCAGCAGCCGCACGAGGTGTCGCATGCCGCGGCGGCGATGCGGACCCTGCACACCCTCAAGGGCGGCGCTCGCCTCGCCGGCGCGATGCGCCTGGGCGAACTGGCGCACCGTCTCGAGACCGCGATCGAACATCTGCTGGCGCGCGATGCGGCGAGTGAGCACGAGGTCGATCAACTGCTCGGCCGTGCCGACGGTCTCAATGCGACGTTCGAGGCCTTGTGCCAGCGCGATGCGCAGGCCTATGCGGCCGCGCAGGAGGCCGTGCAGCCGCTGATCGACACACCGGAAGCGCCGGTGGTGACCACCGCCTGGCCGCCGCTCGACGAGAGTGCCGTGCTGGACGCGACCGCGATCGAGCTGCCACCGGGCCTGGCTGAGGAATTGCTCGCAACGCCGGAGCCTGCCGCGGAAGCGTCGGCGGTCCCGCCGGGGCCGGCGATCGACTGGGCACGCTTTGCGCAGGAGGCAGACGTGCCGATGGCAGTGGTGGCCGAGAAGGCCATCCCGCTGGCGTCGGTTGCAGCGGTGCGGGTGCGCACCCAGTTGCTCGATCGCATGGTCAACGAGGCGGGCGAAGTGAGCATCGCCCGAGCACGCCTGGAATCTCAGGTCGGGCAGATCAAGAATTCTCTCGGCGACCTGACCGACAACCTCGAGCGCCTGCGCGGCCAGCTGCGCGACATCGAGTTGCAGGCCGAAACGCAGATGAGCACGCGCATGGAGGCGGCCAAGGCCGCCGCGCAGTCGTTCGACCCGCTGGAGTTCGACCGTTTCACGCGCTTCCAGGAGCTGACGCGGATGATGGCCGAGTCGGTCAACGACGTGGCCACCGTGCAGCGCACCTTGCAACGCACGCTGGAAACGGCGGAGGACGAACTGGCCGCCCAGGCGCGCCTGACCCGCGACCTGCAGGACGACCTGCTGCGCACGCGCATGGTCGAGTTCGAGGGGCTGTCCGACCGCCTCTACCGTGTCGTGCGCCAGGCTGCCAAGGAAACCGGCAAGCAGGTGCGGCTCGACATTGTCGGTGGGTCGATCGAAGTCGACCGCGGCGTGCTGGACCGCATGACCGGTGCCTTCGAGCACCTGCTGCGCAACTGCATCACGCATGGCATCGAGCCACCCGAGCAGCGCGTGGCGGCCGGCAAGGACCCGATCGGGACCGTCGTCGTGTCGCTGCACCAGGAGGGCAATGAAGTCAGCGTGGAGTTCCGCGACGACGGCGCGGGCCTGAATCTGCCGCGGATCCGCGACAAGGCCGCGTCCATGGGACTGATCGACCCTCATGCGCCGCACAGCGATGCGGAGCTCGCGAACCTGATCTTCACGCCTGGCTTCACCACGGCCGAAAAGGTGACCGAGTTGTCCGGCCGTGGCGTCGGCATGGACGTGGTGCGTGCCGAGGTCAACGCGGTCGGCGGCCGGATCGAGACGGCCAGCGCCGCGGGCCAGGGCGCCAGTTTCAGGCTGATCCTGCCGCTCACCACCGCCGTGACCCAGGTCGTGATGTTGCGCAGCGGCAATGCGACGGTGGCGATCCCGGCCACGCTGGTCGAGCTGGTCCGACGCGCCAACACCGACGAGTTGGCCGCGGCCTATGCCTCGGGCAGCTACCCGTACGCCGGCCACTCGCTGCCGTTCTTCTGGCTCGGCGCGCTGCTGCAGCTCAGCCGGCGGGGCACCGAACTGGTGGGCCGCTCGCTGCCGGTCGTCGTCGTGCGTTCGGCGCAGCAGCGCGTTGCGTTGCACGTCGACGAGGTGCTGGGCAATCAGGAAGTCGTGGTCAAGAACCTCGGCCCGCAACTGTCGCGCCTGCCAGGGCTGGCGGGCATGACGCTGCTCGCGTCCGGCGTGGTGTCGTTGATCTACAACCCGGTGGCGCTCGCCACGGTGTACGGTGACGTGGCACGCCAGGCAATGGCGTCGCACGAGGCGAGCGATGTGCCGGACCTGACCGAGGCCACCGCACCGGCCGCGAAGGCGGCGCCGCTGGTGCTGGTGGTCGACGATTCGCTCACGGTGCGGCGCGTCACGCAGCGCCTGCTGGTGCGCGAAGGCTACCGTGTGTTGCTGGCGAAGGACGGCCTCGAAGCGCTCGAGCGCCTGGCGGAAGAGCGCCCGTCGGTGGTGTTGTCCGACATCGAGATGCCACGGATGGATGGCTTCGACCTGGTGCGCAACATCCGCGCCGATGCCCAGCTCGCGGCGCTGCCGGTCATCATGATCACTTCGCGTATCGCCCAAAAGCACCGCGATTACGCATCGCAGCTCGGTGTGAATCACTACCTGGGCAAGCCCTACAGCGAGGAAGAGCTGCTGGCGTTGATCGGCCGCTATTGCACGATGCCGCTGGCAGAGGCCTGAAGGCTCAACCTGCCGGCGCCCCCGAGGCGCCGGCAAAGTCCTGCTGGCGCCAGGCCTCGAACACCGCCACGGCCACCGCGTTCGACAGATTGAGGCTGCGCTGGCCGGCGCGCATCGGCAGCCGCACGCGCTGCGCGGCCGGGAAGCGGTCGCGCAGCGTCGGGTCGAGCCCGCGGGTCTCGCAGCCGAACACCAGCCAATCGCCAGCCTGCCACGGCACTTCGGTCAGCGGTCGGCTGCCCCGGGTCGTGAAGGCGAACAGCCGCTGAGGATCGGGTTGCTCCGCCACAAGCAGTGCCTCCCAGCTCGCGTGGCGTCGTACCGCGGCGTGCTCGTGGTAATCGAGTCCGGCGCGTTGCAGCAGCTTGTCTTCCATCGAGAAGCCCAGCGGCTCCACCAGGTGCAGCGTGCAGCCGGTGTTGGCCGCGAGCCGGATCACGTTGCCGGTGTTCGGTGGGATCTCGGGTTCGACGAGGACGATATGGAACATGGCGAATGGGGAGAGGGCAGATGCATTGTCGGCGCTGCGTCCGGCTCAGTCCGGTGTGCGTGCCACCACCCAGACCTGGACCGAGGCCGCGCCGGCCGCGTACAGCACGCGTGTGAGTTCTGCAGCGGTCGCGCCGGTCGTCATCACGTCATCGACCAGCGCGACGTGGCGGTCACGCAGCGCCGCCAGGGCCAACGGTTCGACGGCAAACGCGCCGCGCAGGTTGGTGAGGCGCGCCGCGCGAGGGAGTGCTGTCTGGTGCGGTGTGTCGCTCGTACGCAGCAGCCACTGCGGTTCGGTGCGGAGGTCCAGTCGGCGCGCCAGCTGCCGGCCCAGCAACGCCGCCTGGTTGTAGCCGCGCTCGCGCAGGCGCGCAGCGGCCAGCGGCACCGGCAACAGCAACTCGACTGGCGGCGACGGTGTGCGCCGCTGCAAGGCGAGCGCCAGGCGTTGCGCCAGTGGCGCGGCCAGGTCGATCGCATCGTGGAACTTGAGCGCGTTCAGCAGGCCATCCCACGGGTAGGCGTAGTCGCAGGCCACGACGGCCCGCGACCAGGGAGGCGGGTTTCGCAGGCAGCTGCCGCAGACGGTCACGCCGTCGGGGCGCTGCAAGGCACAGCGTTCGCAGCGTGGCACGTTCGGTGCGAACCGCGTCAGGCAGTCATCGCAGATGCGCGCCGCCGCGCCCCGCGTGCCCGCATGGCAGACCGCGCAGCGGTTCGGCCAGCGGTCGAACATCGCGCGACCCGCGCGGATCAACTCTCGTGGTGAAGTGGCGCCAGCGAGCATGGTCGACTCAATATACTGCCGCGTCCCATGGACTCCACTCCCCAGCCTGCCGCTTCGACGCCCGGCCCGCAGCCGGCTGCGGTGCAGGCGTACCTGCGGCGCGCGGCACGCATGTCCTCGGCACCCTGGCTGCATGGTGAAATTGCGCGCCGCATGGCCGAGCGGCTGTCCATCGTGAAGGCGACCCCGGCCGTGGTGATCGACTGGTGGTCGGCGCAGGGGGGGGGCGTCCGCCCTGCGCGCGCAGTACCCGCGGGCACGCATCGAGGCGGTGGAGCCGAACGAAGGACTGACGCAGCGCAGTGCGCGCACCGCGCGCCGACCGTGGTGGCCGCCGAAGCGCTGGATGCAGCCGACGATGCCGGTCTGGACCGAGCATGAGGCTCCCAGCGATGCGCGGGCTCAGCTCCTGTGGTCCAACATGATGCTGCACTGGGCTGCCGACCCTGTGCGGCTGTTCGAGCGATGGCGCGAAGCCTTGGCCGTCGATGGCTTCGTGATGTTCTCGTGCTTCGGCCCGGACACCCTGCGCGAACTGCGCGGTCTGTACCGGCGACTGGGTTGGCCCGACGCTGGCCACGCCTTCATCGACATGCACGATCTGGGCGATGCGATGGTGCGTGCCGGCTTCGCCGATCCGGTGATGGACATGGAGCCGCTGACGCTGACCTGGGCCGATGCCTCGACGGCGCTGGCGGAACTGCGAACGCTCGGCGGCAATGCCGCGGCACAGCGCCACGCGGGCCTGCGCACGCCGCGCTGGCGGACCCGGTTGCTGGCGGAACTCGAATCGGTACTCACCGGACCGGATGGGCGACTGCAGCTGAGCTTCGAGATCGTCTACGGCCACGCATTTCGACCGTTGCCGCGTGTCCGGATCGCCGCGGAGACGCGTATCTCGGCTGAGACCTTGCGCAGTCTCGCGCGTGCCGGCGGCAAATCGGCAAGTGATGCTTGAGGCTGTGTCGGGCGCTGGGATAAACTGCGCGCCGGTGTGAAGTGCGGGGGTATGGTCTCCCGAGCTTCCCACACGGTAGGTGATCAGGATCGGTAGCAGCATGTCAGCGCCTTTCGCACCGGACCGGCCCGAGGCACACCTGAAATTCGGTCAGGTCCATGCTGCTCCGGCCGAATCCCGCGGCGGCGCCGCGGTGTCGGTGGAATGGAGCCTCAAGCGCAATTGCTCCTTCTCGCCCGCGCAGTTGCTGTCGGTTTATGCATCGCTGTGCGTGATCTCGTTGGGAATCGCGACATGCTTCTGGTTGGGCGGCGCCACGCTGGTGATGCCGTTCGCGTGGGTGGAGTTGTTTCTGGTCGGTCTGGCCTTGCTGGTGTATGCCAGGCATGCCGCTGACCGGGAACTCATCACTCTGTTGCCGGGGCGTCTGGTCGTGGAGCATCTCAACGGAGGGCGCATCGAGCGTGCCGAGTTCGTTCCGGACTGGGTGCGGGTGGAACCGCGGGACGATGACCGGTCATTGATCGAGTTGTCGGGACAGGGCCGGGTGATCGCGGTCGGGCGCTATGTGCGGCCCGAACTGCGGCGGGCGCTGGCCGAAGAATTTCGCACGGCCCTGCGGCAGATGCCGGGGGGTGGTGGCCGGCGGGCGTCGCGAGCGACACTGCCTGAGACGGTTTTGTTTGGAAGTGAGCACGATGAAGACGATCAACGCCCTTAGCAACGCCGCGAGCGCCCTCCGACGGCAGGCCATGGCGACCGGTCTTGGACTGGCGGCCACGCTGTACACGACGGCGGCTCTGGCCGTCAACGACCTGCCGGGCGGTCCGGCCGTGAATCAGCTCGACCTGCACCCGCCGGTGACGCGCATTGCGGCTGAACAGCAATGGCTGCACTACTTCATGCTCGTGATCTGCATGGTCATCTTCGTCGCCGTGTTCGGCGTCATGTTCTATTCGATCTTCAAGCACCGTCGCTCCAAGGGGGCGAAGCCGGCCAACTTCCACGAATCGACCACGGTCGAGATCATCTGGACCGTCGTGCCGTTCTTCATCGTGATCCTGATGGCGCTGCCCGCCACCAAGGTCGTGGTCGCGATGAAGGACACCACCAACGCCGACCTGACCATCAAGGCCACCGGCTACCAGTGGAAGTGGGGCTACGACTACCTCAAGGGTGAGGGTGAGGGGATCGCCTTCGTCTCCACGCTCGATACCTCGCATCGCCTGATGTCGGACAGCGGCAAGCCCGAACCGACCGACGACTACCTGCTCAAGGTCGACAACCCGCTGGTGGTGCCTGTCGACAAGAAGGTGCGCATCATCACCACTGCCAACGACGTGATCCACGCCTTCATGGTGCCGGCCTTCGGCATCAAGCAGGATGCGATCCCCGGCTTCGTGCGCGACACCTGGTTCCGCGCCGAGAAGACCGGTGACTTCTACGGCCAGTGCGCCGAACTTTGCGGCAAGGAGCACGCCTACATGCCGATCCACGTGAAGGTGCTGTCGCAGGCCGACTACGCGGTGTGGGTGGAAGGCGAGAAGAAGAAGCTGGCCGCCAAAGCCGACGATCCGGCCAAGGTCTGGGAACTGCCCGAACTCGTGGCCCGCGGCGAGAAGGTCTACGCTGCCAACTGCGCTGCCTGCCACCAGGCGAGCGGCAAGGGCGCGGGCGCGATCAAGCCGATCGACGGTGCCGCCGTGGTGCTCGATGCCGACAAGACCAAGCAGATCGCGATCCTGCTCAATGGCCAGAACAATGGTGCGATGCCGGCCTGGAAGCACCTGTCGGACACGGAGATCGCCGCCGTCATCACCTACACCAAGAACCACTGGTCGAACGCGACCGGTCAGATCGTGCAGCCGGCCGACGTGCTCGCCGCTCGCAAGTAAGCCCCGGTTTCGGAAAGAGGATAGCCCCATGAGTGCAGTTCTTGATCATCACGGCGACCACGCGCACGACCACGCGCACGAGCATCCCCACGGCTGGCGGCGTTGGCTGTTCGCTACCAACCACAAGGACATCGGAACGCTGTACCTGCTGTTCTCGCTGACCATGCTGATGATCGGCGGCGTGCTGGCGCTCGGCATCCGTGCCGAGCTGTTCCAGCCCGGTCTGCAGGTGGTGAATCCGGAGCTGTTCAACCAGCTCACCACGATGCACGGCCTGATCATGGTGTTCGGCGCCATCATGCCGGCCTTCGTGGGCTTCGCGAACTGGATGATCCCGCTGCAGGTCGGCGCGGCCGACATGGCCTTCGCGCGGATGAACAACTTCAGCTTCTGGCTGCTGATCCCGGCCGCGCTGATGCTGGTCGGCTCGTTCTTCATGCCGGGCGGCGCCCCGGCCGCCGGCTGGACGCTCTATGCACCGCTGACGCTGCAGATGGGCCCGTCGATGGATGCCGGCATCTTCGCGATGCACATCATGGGCGCGAGCTCGATCATGGGCTCGATCAACATCATCGTCACCATCCTCAACATGCGCGCGCCCGGCATGACGCTGATGAAGATGCCGCTGTTCTGCTGGACGTGGCTGATCACCGCCTACCTGCTGATCGCGGTGATGCCAGTGCTGGCTGGCGCGATCACGATGACGCTGACCGATCGCCACTTCGGTACGAGCTTCTTCAACCCCGCTGGCGGCGGCGACCCGGTGATGTACCAGCACATCTTCTGGTTCTTCGGCCACCCTGAGGTCTACATCATGATCCTGCCGGCGTTCGGCATCGTGAGCGCCATCATCCCGGCCTTCGCCCGCAAGCGCCTGTTCGGCTACACCTCGATGGTGTACGCCACTTCATCGATCGCGATCCTGTCGTTCATCGTCTGGGCGCACCACATGTTCACCACCGGCATGCCGGTGACGGGGCAGCTGTTCTTCATGTACGCGACGATGCTGATCGCCATCCCCACCGGGGTGAAGGTGTTCAACTGGATCGCCACCATGTGGCGCGGCTCGATGACCTTCGAGACGCCGATGCTGTTCGCGGTGGGCTTCATTTTCGTGTTCACGATGGGCGGCTTCACCGGCCTGATCCTCGCCGTGGCGCCGGTGGACATCCAGCTGCAGGACACCTACTACGTCGTGGCCCACTTCCACTACGTGCTGGTGGCCGGCTCGCTGTACGCGATGTTCGCCGGCTACTATTACTGGAGCCCGAAGTGGACCGGGGTGATGTACTCGGAGACGCGCGGCAAGATCCATTTCTGGGGCTCGCTGATCTTCTTCAACGTCACCTTCTTCCCGATGCATTTCCTCGGGCTGGCGGGCATGCCGCGTCGCTACGCCGACTACCCGATGCAGTTCGCCGACTTCAATGCGCTCGCGACCGTCGGCGCCTTCGGCTTCGGGCTGATGCAGGTCTACTTCCTGTTCTTCATCGTCATCCCGGCGATGCGAGGCAAGGGTGAGCCGGCGCCGCAGAAGCCCTGGGAGGCCGCCGAGGGCCTGGAGTGGGAAGTGCCGTCGCCGGCTCCCTTCCACACGTTCGAGACGCCGCCCAAGCTCAACGCGTCGGCCACCAAGATCATCGGCTGACGGCTGGGCGGGAGCACGCGATGGCGATCACCCCCGAGCAACGCAAGCGCAACCTGCGCCTCGCGCTGATCCTGGCGTCGGTCGCGTTCGCGTTCCTGGCGGGCTTCGTGGTCAAGATCACGTTCCTTCACCACTGAGCATCGCCATGGCGACCCCCGATCGCGCCGCCGCCCGCAGCGACCGCCGTCTGGGCGGCGACAACCGGCACATGCTGTTCAAGCTTTCGGTCGTCGTGCTGGTGATGTTCGGCTTCGGCTATGGATTGGTGCCGATCTACAAGCACATCTGCGAGGCGCTCGGCATCAACGTGCTGTCGCTGTCGGAGCGCACGGTCAACGGTACGGGCGCGGTGAAGCCCGCCAACACGCAGGTGGACCTCAGCCGCAGCATCACGGTCGAGTTCGATGCCAATGCGCGCGGTCCCTGGGACTTCAAGCCGGCGGTGCGCTCGCTGGAGGTTCATCCGGGCGAGCTGACGACGGTGATGTACGAGTTCCGCAACGTCCAGAACCGCGCCATGGCGGCGCAGGCGATCCCGAGTTACGCCCCCAAGCAGGCGATGTCGCACTTCAACAAGCTGGAATGCTTCTGCTTCAACGAGTACCAGTTGCAGCCGGGGGAATCCAAGCAGTGGCCGGTCGTGTTCTACATCGACCCGAAGCTGCCGAAGGACGTGCGCACGATCACGCTCAGCTACACCTTCTTCGAGGTGGGCGGCAAGACGCCTGCGGCTCCGACCGGCCCCGTGGCGGCCTTGAAGGGCGGGGGCGGCGCTTTGAGCGGCTCGCAAGGCGACGCGGGGGCGACGCTGCGGCAGGCTTCGCGTCGCAAGGGCTCGTTCATGCGCACGGCGCGGGCCGTGGCGTGGTCGTTCTTCGGCGTCCGCAAGTCGTCCGAATACGAGCGTGACGTGAACGAGATCAATCCGCTGCACGTCGTGATCGCCGGGGTCGCCGGGGTGCTGCTGTTCATCGGCGCGCTGCTGGTGCTGGTGCGCTGGGTCATCGGCAGCGGTGTCGCGGCCTGAGCGGGCGGGTCGGAAAGATGGTCATGCAGACGAGAATGGGACTGATCGACGCGGTCCGCCGGCAGGCGGCCCGGATCGAGTCAGGCCAGCAAGACAGGCAAGAGTTCTGAGGAGAAAACATGTCGGCAGCAACCCACGGGCAGACGCCCTACTACTTCGTGCCGGGGCCCTCGCGGCACCCGATCATGGCCGCCATCGGCCTGTTGTTCGTGATCTTCGGCGCCGGCCAGTGGGTCAACGGCCATGGCTGGGGCGCTACGTGCTGCTGTTCGGGCTGCTGTGGTGGGCCTTCGTGCTGCAGCAGTGGTTCCGCCAGGCCATCGGCGAGAGCGAAGGTGGACAGTACAGCGATCGCATCGACGTGTCCTTCCGCTGGAGCATGAGCTGGTTCATCTTCTCGGAAGTGATGTTCTTCGCGGCCTTCTTCGGCGCGCTGTACTGGACGCGCGTGCATTCGGTGCCCAACCTGGGGGACCTCGAGAATGCACTGCTGTGGCCTGACTTCAAGGCGGTGTGGCCGAGCGTCGCCGCTGGCGCCACGGCCTCGCCGGCCGGTATCGTCGAGCCCTTCACGACGATGGGCCCGTTTTGGCTGCCGACGATCAACACCGCGCTGCTGCTCACCTCGGGCGTGACGCTGACCATTGCTCACCATGCCCTGCGCGAGAACCACCGCGGCAAGACCATCGCCTTCATGTGGCTGACCGTGTTGCTGGGTCTGACCTTCCTGTTCGTCCAGGGCTATGAATACCACCACGCCTACACCGAGCTGAACCTCAAGCTCAGCAGCGGTGTGTTCGGGTCGACCTTCTTCATGCTGACCGGCTTCCACGGCTTCCACGTGTTCGTCGGCATGCTGATGTTGCTGTTCATCACGATCCGGCTGATGAAGGGGCACTTCACACCGGAGCGTCATTTCGGTTTCGAGGGCGCTGCGTGGTACTGGCACTTCGTCGACGTGGTGTGGCTGGGCCTGTACGTGGTCGTCTACTGGATGTGAGCGATTGCCTGGCGCTGCCCGCCATGCCCGAGGCTGGGCGGAGGGCGCCGAGCGACGAGGTGAAAAGAGCGCCACAGGCGCTCTTTTCCTTTTACCGGATCAGCGCGGCGACAAGGGCAGGCCGGTCGGCTGGATCCAGCCAAACCGGTAGGCAACGAGGATGAACACGAACAAGGCCACCGACAGCCCGATCCGCCAAGCGAGCGCATGCAGCATGCGGTCTGTCTTGGGGGCGCCGTCACGGCCGTCCTTGAGCAGTGCGCGGCCGGCCGCAGCCAGGGCGAGCAGGATGGCGACGAAGGCCAGGATCACGATCCATTTCATCCGGCCACTGTATGGCATCCGGCCCGGGGCGGTGCGGTGAGCCCGGCGGCGCGCCGCTGGATCGTGCTGCTGGCCGCCGTCGCCGGCGTGGCGTTGACGGCACGTCTCGGTGCGTGGCAGCTGTCGCGTGCGGCCGAGAAGGAGGCGCTGCAGGCGAGCCTCGACACGCGGGGCGCGCTGCCGCCG
>NZ_AZSN01000038.1:0-31484 GCF_000576225.1 Methylibium sp. T29-B
CGGCGGCGCGTCGCGGCCGAGGCGCAGTTGCGCTGGCACGGTCGCGCCTGCGGCGTGCGGGTGACGCTGCTGCGCATTCCAGGCATCTAGCGACCGATCGACCCGGCGGCGCACCGCGCGAACGGGTCGTGCGCGGCACGCCAGTGCTGGCCGCGCACGAGGACGTCTACACCAACCACATCCACGCAGACGACCTGGCGCGCTGCTGCATCGCTGCGCTGCACCGGGGGCGACCGCAGCGAGTGGTCCATGCGAGCGACGACACCGAGATGAAGATGGGCGACTACTTCGATCTGGTGGCTGATCTGGCCGGGCTGCCGCGACCGCCGCGCATCACGCGGGCCGCCGCAGGCGAAGCGATTTCCCCGGTCGGGCTGAGTTTCATGAGCGAGTCCCGGCGGCTGCTCAACCGCCGCCTGCACGAGGAATTGCGGGTAGTGCTGCGCTATCCGACGGTCCGTGAGGGGCTGATCGGAGGCTGAGCGGGCCGGTCAGATGCCGCGCGCGCGCCGCAAGGTCTGCGTGCGGTCGATGCTGTGCACCGGCACCGACTGCATCCGGCCTTCGCGCAACACCTCGATGGTCAGGTCACGCTCGGCGCTGCCTCCATTCCAGAGCATCTTGTAGAAGGACTCCAGGCCACCGACCGGCGCGCCATCGAGGCGGCGGATCAGATCGCCGGGCTGCAGCCCTGCCATCTCGGCCGGGCTGTCGCGGCTCACGCGCACCACGCGCAGGCCGTCGTCCTGCTCGACGCAGTTCACTCCCAGCCAGGCACGCATGCTGGCGCGCGATACGCCCCGTTCGCGCAACTCCGCGAAGATCGGCGGCAGCAGGTCGACCGGCACGAACATGTTGCCGGCACGGCGGCTGCCGTCGCCGGGCGCGCTGGGCACGAGCAGCGAGCCGATGCCGATCAGCTCCCCCTGCGCGTTGAAGAGCCCTGCACCACTGTGGTCGCGGCGGGCCGGGCTGGTGAACAGCGCGCCGTCGATGTGGTACTCCCAGTAGCCGGAGAAGCCGCGCCGCGACACCAGCTCCGCGGCGCTCAGCGCCCCGTCGTCGCCGCCGCTCACGAACAGCAGCGGCTCGCCCTCCGCCACCGCGTGGGCCTGGCCGAGCTGCGCCGGCGCGATGCCCAGCGGCAGCACCGCTTGCACCAGGCCGAAGCCGGTCGCCAGATCGTAGGCCACCACGCGGGCCGGCATGCGCTTGCCGCTGTCGAGCACCAGCTCGACCTCCTCCGCCTCGAGAATCAGGTAGCCGATCGTCAGCACCAAGCCGTCGCTGGCGATCACGACGCCGGAGCCGGCGCGGTATTCGCCCAGCGTGTCGATCGTGCTGGCGCCCTCGGTCGCCGTGCTCTGCACCCCGAGCACCGCATCGCTGGCCCGTTTCAGCGCCAGGCGCTGGCCCGGGAATTCGGCAGCCTCGCCGTTACCCTGACGGTCCGGTGCGGGGTGAGCGAGGCCGGCGGACAGTCCCAGAACCAGGGCGAACGACAGGCGAAGCAAAAGGGAGGGTGACATCTCGGCCTCCACGAGGGATGGCCGCAGCATGAACCGTCACCGAGCCCGACGGGAGTCTGAGGGCTTTGCGCCAGGCAAAAAGGCTGCGAGCCGAGGCGGCAACCCTAGGCCGGCGTCAGCGCCGACCGAATGGAGTTTGGCCGCGCCAGTAGCGGATCATCAGCCAGCCGCCGGCCATGCCGCCCAGGTGGGCGAAGTGCGCCACACCGCCTGTCGGGCTGATGAAGCCGAGCAGCAGTTCCAGGCCGCCGAACACCATCACAAAGGTGCGTGCCTTCATCGGGATCGGCGGGAAGAGCGGCATGATGGTGCGGTTCGGGAACAGCATGCCGAAAGCCAGCAGCAGGCCGAACAGGCCGCCCGAGGCGCCAACGGTCGGGTAGGGCGAGTTGAGCAGCCAGGCCACCAGCAACTGCGCTACGGCCGCGGCGAGCACGCTGGCGCCGTAGAACTGCACGAAGCGCTTCGTGCCCCACAGACGCTCCAGCTCCGCGCCGAACATCCACAGGCCCAGCATGTTGAAGAACAGATGGCCGATGCCACCGTGCAGGAAGGCGTAGCTCGCCACCTGCCAAGGCATGAAACCGCCACCCAGCGGCCACAGCGCGAACAGCCGCGTGAACCACATGCCGAGGAACTGGTCGAGGCAGAACACCGCGACGTTGATCAGGATCAGGGCCTGGGTGATCGGGGGCAGGGGAGGCATGTGGCGCGGGTGGATCGGCCGCAGCGCGGCTGCCGGAGCGTGGGTGAGGGTGGGGGTGGTGCCTCGGGGTCGGACTCGAACCGACACTCATTGCTGAACGGGATTTTGAGTCCCGCGCGTCTACCGGTTTCGCCACCGAGGCACGAAAGGAACGCGGCGATTCTGCCACGGGGGCTTCGGGCAGCTGCCACAATTGCCTCAGAAAGGTGCTCCGATGCCTCGTTATCTGACCGTTGAAGACACGATCGGCCGAACCCCGCTGGTTCGCCTGGTGCGCCTGCCGGGCGCCGAGAACGAGCGGCGCGGCAACGTGATCCTCGGCAAGCTCGAGGGCAACAACCCCGCGGGGTCGGTGAAGGACCGGCCGGCCATCAGCATGATCCGCCGCGCCGAGGAGCGTGGCGAGATCAAGCCGGGCGACACCTTGATCGAGGCCACCTCGGGCAACACCGGCATCGCGCTGGCGATGGCGGCGGCGATCCGAGGCTACCGCATGCTGCTGATCATGCCGGAGGACCTGTCGATCGAGCGGGCGCAGTCGATGCGTGCCTTCGGCGCGGAACTGGTGCTGACGCCCAAGGCCGGCGGCATGGAGTACGCGCGCGACCTGGCGGAGCGCCTGCAACGCGAGGGCAAGGGCCGCGTGCTCGACCAGTTCGCCAATGCCGACAACCCGCGCATCCATGTCGAGACCACCGGCCCCGAGATCTGGGACGACACCGAAGGCAGATCACGCACTTCGTCAGCGCGATGGGGACCACCGGCACGATCACCGGCGTGTCGACCTACCTGAAGTCGAGGAACCCCGGCGTGCGCATCATCGGCGCGCAGCCCAGCGAAGGCTCGCGGATCCCCGGCATCCGCAAGTGGCCTGAGGCCTATCTGCCAAAGATCTACGAGCCCAGCCGTGTCGACGAGACCATCAACGTCAGCCAGTCTGATGCCGAGGACATGGCGCGCCGGCTGGCGCGCGAGGAGGGTCTGTTCGCTGGCATCTCAGCCGCCGGGGCGCTGTGGGCGGCGTTGGAGGTGGCCAGGACGGTCGAGAACGCGACCATCGTGTTCATCGTCTGCGACCGTGGCGACCGCTACCTGTCGACCGGGGTCTTCCCGGCCTGAGCCTCCGATGTCGCATGCGTTCCGCTTCTGCCCGAGCTGTGCCGCCGCGCTCGAATGGATCGTCGCGGCCGAGGATGGCGGCGACAAGTCCCGGCTACGCTGTCCCCAGTGCGCCTGGACGCACTGGAACAACCCGACGCCGGTGCTGGCTGCGGTACTGGAATGCGAGGACCGCGACGGACGCCTGCTGCTGGCGCGCAACGCGGCCTGGGCGGGCAGGAACTTCGGCCTGATCACCGGCTTCATGGAGGCCGGCGAGACCCCTCAGGAGGGCATCGCGCGCGAGGTGCTGGAAGAGACCGCGCTGCGGGCGAGCCAGATCGCGCTGATCGGTGTCTATGATTTCCAGCGCATGAACCAGCTCATCGTGGCCTACCACGTGAAGGCGCGCGGCGAGATCGTGCTGTCGCCGGAGCTGGTGGAGTATCGACTGTTCGAGCCGGCGGAGGTGAAGTGCTGGACCGCCGGCACCGGGTTCGCGCTGGCCGACTGGCAGCGCACCCGCGGCATCGAGCCGCAGTGGATCGAATGGGGCCGGGCGTCGGCCTAGAATCGTTGCAACAGGGGATATCGATGGAAGTGAACAAGGAACTCGACACCCGCGGTCTGAACTGCCCGCTGCCGATCCTGAAGGCGAAGAAGGCACTGGCCGACATGAGCAGCGGCCAGACGCTGAAGGTGGTCGCCACCGACCCCGGCTCGGTGCGCGATTTCCAGGCCTTTGCCCGCCAGACCGGCAACGAGCTGGTCGACCAGCAGACCGAGGGCCAGGAGTTCATTCACTGGTTGCGGAGGCGCTGAGCTGAGCCAGCCCGCGCAAGAAAGCCGCCCTCGGGCGGCTTTTTCATGGGGTGCGGCCGCGCTCCGGGTCAGAGCGCCAGCGTCTTCAGGTACTCGCGCACGCTGGCGCCGATCTGCGGGTGGGCCATGCCGAGCTCGATGTTGGCCTGCAGGAAGCCTTCCTTGCTGCCGCAGTCGTAGCGCTTGCCCTCGTAGGTGTAGGCGAACACCTTCTGGCGGCGCAACAGGCCGGCAATGCCGTCGGTCAGCTGGATCTCACCCCCCACGCCGCGCGGCTGGTTGCGGATCTCGGTGAACACGTCGGGCATCAGGATGTAGCGCCCGGCCACGCCCAGCCGCGAAGGGGCGTCGGCCGGGGCCGGCTTCTCGACGATGCGCGAAACATCCATCATGCGGTCGTTGACCGGCGTGCCGGCCACGATGCCGTAGCGGCGAGTCTGGTCCTCCGGTACTTCCTGGACCGCGAGGATCGAGGCGCGCCATTCGTCGAATTGCTCGACCATCTGGGTCAGGATGGGCTTGTCGCCGACCATCAGGTCATCGGCCAGCAGCACGGCGAACGGCTCGTTGCGCACCAGTCGCTCGGCGCACAGCACCGCGTGACCCAGGCCCAGCATCTTGGACTGGCGCACATAGACGCACTCCATGTCGTCGGGCTTGACTTGGCGCACCAGCTCCAGCAGTTCGGCCTTGCCGGCGGCCTCGAGTTCCACCTCGAGTTCGTAGGCCATGTCGAAGTGGTCCTCGATCGGGCGCTTGCTGCGTCCGGTCACAAAATCATCTCGCGGATGCCGGCGGCGTAAGCTTCCTCGACGGCATACTGGATCAAGGGCTTGTCAACGACCGGCAGCATTTCCTTGGGCTGTGCCTTGGTGGCCGGCAGAAAGCGGGTGCCGAGACCCGCCACGGGGAAGATCGCCTTGTTGATGAGCATGTACTTACAATCATGAGAGAAGTTCGATTCATTCTGTCATGCAGCTTCCGTCACGCGCTCCCCTGCTCAAGTGGGCTTGTGAACTTATGTCACGGTCTGGCTTGAGTCATCATCGGCCGCCATGGATCTGCTGATTGTCGAACCGATAGAAAGCGAAGTGCTGAGCTGGTTGCAGGCTCGCCACCGGGTGCGCTATGCACCCGAACTGGCGCGTGACGCACGAGCCTTCCGTCAGACCCTGTTCAATGTGCGGGCCGCGGTGCTGCCGCCGCAGTTGCGGATCGACTCCGAGGCGCTGTCGTTCGCCCCGCTGCTGCGGGCCGTGGCGCGCATCGAGCCGGGGCTGGAGAACATCGACGTCGATGCCTGCTCGCGTGCAGGCGTGGAACTGGTGCGCGGCGCCGCCGCCACGGCCCCAGCCGAGGCCGAGTTCATGATTGGCGCGCTGATCACCCTGCTGCGCCCGGGCGCCGGTGGCGGCCGGGTCACGACCGGCCGCGAGCTGGCCTCGGTGACGGTCGGCCTGGTCGGGTTGGCGCCGGCGGCGCGCTCGCTGTCGGCCATGCTCAGCGGCTTCGGCACGCGGCTGGTCGGCTACGACCCGACGTTGCATGCGAGCGACATCCTCTGGGGCCGCTGGCGCATCGAGGCCATGGGCCTGCGCGAGTTGCTCGAGACCGCCGACGCCGTCTGCGTGCAGTTACCCTATTACAGCCGCTATCAGGGCCTGTTCGGCGAGCGCTATCTGCCGCAGTGCAAGCCGGGGCAGGTGCTGGTCAGCACCTCGCATTCGGCGTTGTTCGACGAGGCCTCGCTGGCGATGGCCCTGCGCAGCGGCCGCATCGCGAGCGCCTGGCTCGACAGCGTGGAGCCGGGGCTGCTCGATCCGGGCCGGCCGCTGAACGGCGCGCCCAACCTGCACACGACCTCGCGTCTGGCCGGTTACACGCAGGAGTCCCGTGTCCGGAGCGTCTGGGCGGTCGCTCAGCGGCTCGACGAGATTCTCAGCCAGACCCCGCCGCTGGCGCGCGAACTCCGGGTGGCGGTGTCGCCGCCGCACGGCCCGGTGTCGGGCCCGGCGCCGCTGAGTGCGCAGCCCGACGATCTGCCGGTGGATGGTGCTGTCGTCGTCGACGATGACGACGACCTCGATCCGCCGCCACCTCCACCGTTGGGCAAGGCCGACGAAGCTCAGCTCAGCCCAAGCGCGAACGCTGAGCCCGCAAGCGATCCAGCGTCGCGCTGAAATCTGTGAGGCGCTGGCGCTCCTGCGCCACCACGGTCGCTGGAGCGCGCGCCACGAAGCTCTCGTTGCCCAGCTTGGCTTCGGCCTTGACGATCTCGCCCTCGAGCCGGGCGATCTCCTTCGACAGCCGCTCGCGCTCGGCCTCGACATCGACCTCCACGTGCAGCGCCAGCCGTGTCGCGCCGTGCACAGACACCGGCGCGGCTGCGGTGGCCTGCACGAACTCAGACTCGCTGTCGATGACCCGCACGTCGCCGAGCTTGGCCAGCGCCTTCAGCAGCGGCGTGGCCTGGGCGATGAAGGTGGCATCTCCGAAGCTCAGCAGCGGCACGCGCTCGGCCGGTGAGAGGCTCATCTCCGAGCGCAGGTTGCGGCAGGCGCCGACCAGTGCCTTCAGCTTCGCCACCCAGGCATCGGCTTGGGCGTCGACGCGTTCCAGTTGCGGCTGCGGGTAGCTTGCCGTCGCGATCGACGCGTCGCTGCCGGCGACCTTGCGTTGCGCGACCGGTGCGACGGCCTGCCACAGTTCCTCGGTGATGAAGGGCGTCAGCGGATGCAGCAGGCGCAGGACGGTCTCCAGCACGCGGATCAACGTGCGGCGGGTCGCGCGCTTCGCGGCGTCGTCGCCGACCGCGATCTGCACCTTGGCGATTTCCAGATACCAATCGCAGTACTCGTCCCACACGAAGCTGTAGACGGCGTTGGCGACGTTGTCGAGGCGGAACTCGGCGAACGCCTTCTCGACCGCCGCCTCGATGCGCTGCAGCTCGCCGGTGATCCAGCGGTCGGCGTTCGAGAAGTCGAGGTAGCCGCCCGGCACGCACTGCTCGGCCGTGTGATCCGCAAAGCCGCAGTCCTGACCCTCGCAGTTCATCAGCACGAAGCGCGTGGCGTTCCAGAGCTTGTTGCAGAAGTTGCGATAGCCCTCGCAGCGCTTGGTGTCGAAGTTGATGTTGCGGCCCAGGCTGGCGTAGCTGGCCATCGTGAAGCGCAGCGCGTCGGCGCCATAGGCGGGCATGCCCTCGGGGAACTCCTTCTTCACGCGTGCGGCGACCTTCGGCGCGGTCTCGGGTTTGCGCAGGCCGGTGGTGCTCTTCTTCACCAGCGTATCGAGGTCCACGCCCTGGATCAGGTCCACCGGATCGAGCACGTTCCCTTCGGACTTGCTCATCTTCTTGCCCTCGCTGTCACGCACCATGCCGTGGATGTAGACGGTGCGGAACGGCACGCGGCCGGTGAAGTAGGTCGTCATCATGATCATCCGGGCGACCCAGAAGAAGATGATTTCGTAGCCGGTGACCAGCACGCTCGAGGGCAGGAACAGCTCGAGTTCCTTCGTCTTCGCCGGCCAGCCGAGCGAGGAGAACGGCACCAGCGCGGACGAGTACCAGGTATCGAGCACGTCCTCGTCGCGCGTCAGCGCGCCGACGTAGCCGGCCGCGCGCGCCTTGGTCCGCGCCTCGTCCTCGCTGCGCGCGACGAACAGCTCGCCGCCGCTGCCGTACCACGCCGGGATCTGGTGGCCCCACCAGAGCTGGCGCGAGATGCACCAGTCCTGGATGTTCTTCATCCACTGGTCGTAGGTGTTGACCCAGTTTTCCGGCACGAACTTCACCTCGCCGGAGGCAACCGCGTCGATCGCCTTCTGCGCGATGCTCCTGCCGTCGGGGCCGGCCTTGCTGACTGCGACGAACCACTGGTCGGTCAGCATCGGCTCGACCACCTGGCCGGTGCGCGCGCAGCGCGGCACCATCAGCTTGTGCTTCTTCACCTCGACCAGGAAGCCCTGGGTCTCGAGGTCGGCGACCACCTTCTTGCGCGCGACGAAGCGGTCCAGCCCGCGATAGGCCTCCGGCGCAGCGTCGTTGACCTTGGCGTCCAGCGTCAGGATGCCGATCACCGGCAACCCGTGGCGCTGGCCGACCGCGTAGTCATTGAAGTCGTGGGCCGGCGTGACCTTGACCACGCCGGTGCCGAAGGCACGGTCGACGTAGTCGTCGGCGATCACCGGGATCGTGCGACCGCACAGCGGCAGCGTCACCTGCTTGCCGATCAGGCCGGCATGGCGCTCGTCCTCGGGGTGCACCATCACCGCGGTGTCGCCGATCATGGTCTCGGGCCGGGTCGTCGCCACCACCAACTCGCCGCTGCCGTCGGCCAGCGGGTAACGGATGTGCCACAGGAAACCGTCTTCCTCTTCGCTCTCCACCTCCAGGTCCGAGACTGCCGACTTCAGCACCGGGTCCCAGTTCACCAGCCGCTTGCCGCGGTAGATCAGGCCCTGCTCATAGAGCTGCACGAAGGTGTCCGTCACCACCGGCGACAGCTTCTCGTCCATCGTGAAGTACTCGTGCCGCCAGTCCACGCTGGCGCCGACCCGGCGCATCTGCTGCGTGATCGTCGAGCCCGAGTGCTCCTTCCACTCCCACACCTTGGCGACGAAGCTCTGGCGGCCGAGGTCGTGACGGCTCTGGCCCTGCTGCTCCAGCTGGCGCTCCACGACGATCTGCGTCGCGATGCCGGCGTGGTCGGTGCCCGGCACCCACAGCGTGTTGTCGCCGCGCATGCGGTGGTAGCGCGTCAACGCGTCCATGATGGTCTGGTTGAACGCGTGGCCCATGTGCAGCACGCCGGTCACGTTGGGCGGCGGCAGCTGGATGGCGAACGAGGACTTGCCGTCGTCGAGCGTCGGCGCGAACAGGCCTCGCTGCTCCCACACGGGGGCCCACTTGGCCTCGATCGGGCCGGGTTCGAAGGATTTCGCGAGTTCGGTCATGGCAGGCTTGAAAGGAAAACGGCGCCCATGGGGCGCCGTTTCCGCTGGGTCGATGCCCCGATTCTACGAGGCAGGCCGGGCCCGCTCCGTCCGGGGCGGCGGCTTCACTTCGGCAGTCGGCCGATCTCCAGCAATTCGGGGTGTGCCTCGCGCAGCTTGCCGGTGACCGCGTCGACCTCGACGCGCACGTCGTCCCCATTGTCCTGCTCGATGTCGAACTCGTAGACCGGCGTGCCATCGGACTCGACCTCGTACTCGACGCGCTCGACCTTGCCCGGGTGCTTGGCGAGTGCGGTCTTGGTCGCGTCGGTCTCGCTGACCTTGACCTTCTCCTTGAAGCCGGGCTCGTCGGCCGACTTGAAGCGCTGCTCGCTCTCGACGATCTTGCCGGTGGCGCCGCTGCACTCCACGTCCCACAGCTTGCCGTCCTTGCCGTCGACCTCGATCTCCCAGACCGGCTTGCCGTCCTCCGGCTTCAGCACCACCTGCAGCACGGTGCCGGGGTGCTTGGCCAGCACCGTCGGGATGCATTTCTCGATACCGACGCTGACCTTGGGGATCTTGGGTGCCGCTGCAGCTGCGGCGCTCCAGAGCGTGAGAACGGAGGTGGCGACGGCGACGGGAAGAGCGCTTCGCAGTGCTCGGAGACGGCTTGTTCGGGACAGAGTCATGGTGGAGCCTTCTGATGCAGGAAAGGGATGGGGCTGGAAAGCGAGACGGAACATCGAGACCGAGCAGCGGATCGCGCTGCGTGCAACAGGATTTTCTCCCGACCTTCGCGTTTGAACGCCTGTTCGATCCCAGGCGGTACGTCGCTGCGCAACACTCCGGGCGTTGCTTGAACGTCCCGCCAAGCCTTCTTTCTCCCGATGTCCGACTGGCTCGACCCCCTGCTGACGCGTACCGACGACCCGGTCAGTGGTGGCGCCCCTGCGGGCAGGGACAAGCGCACGCTGATCGTCGAAGCCGCGCTCGACGTGCTGCTGACCGATGGCATCGGGAAGCTGTCGATGCGGCGCGTGGCCCGGGAAGCTGGTGTGGCGCTCGGGTTGGCGCACTACTACTTTGCGTCCAAGGGCGAACTGATCGCGGCCTTGGTCGGCGCCAGCGCGCACCGCCTGCACGCGGAAGGCCCGCCGGAGACCGGCGACGCTGCAGGGCCGGGCGCCTGGCTCGGACGAGCGGAGGGCCTCGTCACCGCGGATCGGGTCCGTCTTTCAGCCGACATCGACAGTGCTGCCTTGCGTGACCCGGTGGTCGCGGAGGCCGCCGCGCAGCGTCACCGCGACGCGGAATCCGAGATGGGCCGGCAACTGGCCGCGATCACCGCCACGGCGGCAGTCGAACTCGGCGATCTGCCGTCGCTGAGCGCGGTACTGGCGGCGGCGCTCGATGGTCTGGCCGTGCGTGCCCTGATCGACCCGTCCTTCGATCTGCCGGCAGCGCATGCCGCCTTGCAGCACCTGCTGCAGGCCCGTCTGGCATCGCAGGCGGGTGCCGCGCCGAGACGGCGGACGGCCGCGACCTCCTAGCGCAGCGTGCGCCGATTCAGCGGGCCGTGCACGCCTCCAGCGCGATGCCACGCAGACGCGCCTCGCGATCCACCCACCATGCCATGCCCTGCAGGCGTTCCGGCTTGGCGCCCTCGGGGATGCGGAGCGCTCGCCACTGCGTCGAGCGCCGGCCATCCGCGTCCAGAACCAGCGGACCGGCCACGCTGCGCACCAGACGCCGTTCGACCGGGCTGCCATCGCTGCCGGCCGCGATGTGCTCGACCAGGGCCAGGTAGACCTCGGCGCCCTCGGGGAGCTTGCCACTGGCCTGCAATTGCAGGCCCAGGTAGCCGTTCCAGGCGGGGCCGCCGCCCACTGTCAGTCGCACCGCCGGTCGCCGGGCGAGCGGCCAGCGAAACTCCTGCGTGCCGTCGACCGGTGCCGCCGTCGCCAGCGCCCGGCGGCGGGCAGCGGACTCGGGCAGGGCGCCTGCGGCCAGGGGTGCATCGGCCCCGGCGGCGCTCGGTTCGATCCAGTCCAGCACCCAGGTCGAGCGCGGCAGCGGCCGGGCCGCGGCGCCGGTCCAGCAGGCTTCGCAGTCGGACGACATCAGCCGCTCGATGACCTCGCGCGGCGCGCTGCAGGGCGCCGCCGCCGCGGGGGTGAGGCTGGTGAGCAGTGCGGCGCCAGCGGCGCCCAGGAGGGCGTGCGCAAGGCTCAGGCGCGCCGTCGCGCGCGTGCGGCGTCGAGGAACTCGCGCAGGATCGGCCGGCCGTCGAGCTGGTCGGGATGGAGCTGGCGCTGCGCCATGAATTCCGGATGCCACTGCATGCCGAATACATAGCTCGAACCGCGCCAGCGCACCGCCTCGATCAGGCCGTCGGGCACCGCCACCGCCTCGATGTTCAGTTCGCGGCCCAGGTCCTTGATTGCCTGGTGGTGGATGGAGTTGATCTCGGCCCGGTGCGTGCCCGGATAGAGCCCGGCCAGCCGGCTGCCCTGCACCAGGCTGACCTCGTGGAACTGGTTGTCGTAGCGGGCATCGTCGACGTGGGCGATGGCGGTGGGCACCTGGGTCGAGATGTCCTGGTAGAGCGTGCCGCCGAAGGCGACATTGATCAGCTGGCAGCCGCGGCAGATGCCGATCACCGGCTTGCCGGCGGCGACGAAGGCGTTGAACAGCTCGATCTCGTAGCGGTCGCGCACCCGGTCGCCGGCCCAGGCGGGCGCCAGCGGGGTCTCGCCGTAGCTCTCGGGGGCCACGTCGGCGCCGCCCTGCAGCACCAGGCCGTCGAGTCGCTGCGCGTAGTCGGCCAGGCTCACCTCGCTGGGCTGCAGCAAGCCCTCGCGCTCGACGGGCGGGATCATCAGCGCCAGCGCGTCGGGCTGCAGCACCCAGTGCGCCACCGATTGCTCCAGGTAGTGCAGGGTCCGGGTGAAGATGCCACCGATGTCGGCCACCGGTGTGATCGGGTGATAGATGCGCGCGGAGATGCCGATGAGCAGCGCGTCGGACATGGCAGGAAGAGTGGGTAGGACGATGGGGACGAGGATACCCTTGGAGCCGAGCGCGGCTCCATAGAATCCGCGGATGGATGTGTCAGTTGAAAACGATCGTGCGCCTCCGGGCGAAGCCGCTGGTCTGCTGCGCCACCTGAACCCCGAGCAGCTCGCCGCGGTCACGCTGCCGGCGGGCAATGCGCTGATCCTCGCGGGTGCCGGGTCCGGCAAGACGCGGGTGCTGACGACGCGCATCGCCTGGCTGGTGCAGACCGGGCAGGTCTCGCCGGCCGGCGTGATGGCGGTGACCTTCACCAACAAGGCCGCGAAGGAGATGCTCACGCGGCTCTCCACGCTGCTGCCGGTGAACCCGCGCGGCATGTGGATCGGCACCTTCCACGGCTTGTGCAACCGCTTCCTGCGCGCGCACTGGAAGCTGGCGGGCCTGCCGCAGGGTTTCCAGATCCTCGATGCGCAGGACAGCGTCTCTGCGGTCAAGCGCATCGTCAAGGCGATGAAGCTCGACGAGGAGCGCTACATCCCCAAGCAGTGCGCGTGGTTCATCGCCGGCGCCAAGGAAGACGGACTGCGCCCGCAGCATATCGAGGTGCGCGACGAGCTCACCCGCACGCAGCAGGCCATCTACCAGGCCTACGAAGACCAGTGCCAGCGCGAGGGCGTGGTCGACTTCGCCGAGCTGATGCTGCGCACCTACGAGCTGATGCGTGACCACGCCGAGCTGCGCCAGCACTACCAGCGGCGCTTCCGCCACATCCTGGTCGACGAATTCCAGGACACCAATCGCCTGCAGTACGCGTGGTTGAAGATGTTCGCCGGCACCGACAACAACGTGCTCGCCGTCGGCGACGACGACCAGAGCATCTACGCCTTCCGCGGCGCGCGTGTCGGCAACATGGCCGACTTCGAGCGCGAGTTCCACGTTCAGCAAGTCGTGAAGCTCGAGCGCAACTACCGCAGCTTCGGCAACATCCTCGACAGCGCCAACGCGCTGATCGCGCACAACTCGCGCCGCCTGGGCAAGAACCTGCGCACCGAGGCCGGCCCCGGAGAGCCGGTGCGCGTGTTCGAGGCCACCAGCGACTTCGCCGAGGCGCAGTGGTTCCTCGACGAGGCGCGCCAGCTGCAGCGCGACGGCTCGCCGCGCAGCGAGATCGCAGTGCTCTACCGCAGCAACGCGCAGAGCCGGGTGATCGAGAGCGCGCTGTTCAACGCCGGCGTGCCCTACCGCGTCTATGGCGGCCTGCGTTTCTTCGAGCGTGCCGAGATCAAGCACGCGCTGGCTTACCTGCGGCTGATCGAGAATCCGAACGACGACACCAGCTTCCTGCGCGTCGTCAACTTCCCCACGCGTGGCATCGGCACCCGCACGATGGAGCTGCTGCAGGACGCCGCGCGCAGCAGCGGCCGCAGCCTCTGGCAGAGCGTGGGGGCGATCGCCGGCAAGGGCGGCAGCAACCTCGGCGCCTTCACCGCGCTTGTCGACGCGATGCGCGACGCGACGCGCGGCCTCACGCTGCGCGAGATCATCGAGCACGTGGTGCAGTCTTCCGGGCTGGCCGACTTCTACCGCAACGAGAAGGAAGGCGCCGAGCGGCTGGAGAACCTGGACGAACTGGTCAACGCCGCCGAGGCCTTCGTCACGCAGGAAGGCTTCGGCAAAGACGCGGTGGCGTTGCCGGTCGACGAACAGGCCGGCCGCATCGCCGAGGGCCTGCCAGCCGCCGTGGCCCTGGTCGACACCCAGCCCGATGCCGAGACCGGCGAGATCATGAGCCCGCTCGCGGCCTTTCTCACCCACGCCGCGCTCGAGGCCGGCGACAACCAGGCGCAGGCCGGCCACGACGCCGTGCAGTTGATGACGGTGCACGCCGCCAAGGGCCTGGAGTTCGACCAGGTCTTCATCACCGGCCTGGAGGAAGGCCTGTTCCCGCACGAGAACGCGGCGGCCGACCTCGACGGTCTGGAAGAGGAGCGCCGCCTGATGTACGTGGCCATCACGCGCGCGCGCAAGCGGCTCTACCTGAGCTTCAGCCAGACCCGCATGCTGCACGGCCAGACCCGCTACAACCTCAAGAGCCGCTTCTTCGATGAACTGCCCGAGGCTGCGCTGAAATGGCTCACGCCGAAGCTGCAGGGCTTCGGCTCGGGCTATGCGCGCGACTACCAGGCCGCGTGGCAGCGCGGCACGGGGCTCGGCTCGATGGTGGGCGCGGGACGCGTAGTGCCTGCTTCGGCGCCGGCCGCCTTCGAAGCCCAGGCGCGCAGCACGCCGAACGGGCTGCGGTCCGGGCAAGGCGTGTTCCACACCAAGTTCGGCGAGGGCGTGATCGTCACGCTCGAGGGCATCGGCGCCGATGCCCGCGCCCAGGTCAACTTCGGCCGCCATGGCATGAAGTGGCTGGCGCTGAGCGTCGCGAAGCTGACGCCGGTCGACTGAGAGCGCGGCGCGCGCGCAACACCGCCTTCAGTCCGACGCTCCGTCATGGTGCGTTGTGGTCCCTGCTGAGACAGCGGGAACAATTTGTAAGCAAATGCTGCGCTGCTCACAAAGGTTTGTCCTTGCTTGTTCGCGGCGGGGGTGATCCGAACACTGCCGCCACCACTCGTCGTTGGCAGTCAGGGGTGGTGCGCCGGCCGGCGGCGGGCGCTTCTTCTCTCCATACCGATACCTAGACTTGAGGAGACTCACCATGCCCTTGCTCATTGCCCTGGCGATTTCGATCGGCGTTCTGGCCGTGGTCGCGACCTTTCTTTTCCTCGGCCCGCTGGCGGCCTTCGGCGTCCAGATCTGGCAGGCCTTCGTGGCCTGGGCCTGCTACTTCCACAGCGGTGGCAAGCCCGCTTCGGCGCGGACCACCATCGTCTGCATGTCCTTCGGCATCGTCGTCGGGGCACTGTCGGTCATGCTGGCCGGGCAACTGGGTTCGCTCGGATCGCTTGCCGCACCGGTGGCGGTGGGCATCGGTGCGGCGGTGATCGTGCTGGCCGCGCACATCGGTCTGCTCGCAACGATCCCGGCCTGCGTCTACGGCTTCGCCTGCGTGGCCGGGCTCATCCTGCTGAAGAGCGTGGCGCCGGTCGACGCGATCGTGCCGTCCATCGTGTCGATCGCGATCGGCGCGGGCTTCGGTTGGGCCTCCGAGGCGCTGGCCGGCATGCTGACCAAGAAGGCCGCTCCCGCGGTGGCCTGACCCGCGGCGGCGCAGAGCGCCCGGCCGTTCCTGACGGTCGGGCGCTCTTGCATGGCCGTCCTCGTGACAGACGCGACACCGATCTGTCACCGCGCTTTCATGTCCCGTGCCTAACGTCTGCGGCTTCCCGGTGTGGCCATTCCGGCCCGCCCGCCACCCAGCAGTCGCAAGGAACGCAGACATGAATCAGCGAGTCGATCTCCCTCTGCTCGGCATCGATCGAGATGACGAGAACAGCAACACCAGCGGCAACGACAACTTCATGGCCGTGCTCGACGCCCGGCTGAGCCGGCGCTCCGTGCTGCGCGGCGGCGTGGGGACCGCGGCGGCCGTGGTGCTGGGCGGGTTGAGCGTCAGCGCCTGCGGTGGCGGGGGACGACGACGCGCCGCCCGCGAACCCGCCGGTCGACAAGCTGGGCTTCACCGCCGTGGCCAAGAGCACCGCCGACGCCGTGAGCGTGCCGGCCGGCTACACCGCCGCCGTGATCTACGCACTCGGCGATCCGCTGACGGCGGGCACGCCAGCCTATGCCAACGACGGCAGCGACACCGATTTCGACCAGCGCGCCGGCGACCACCACGACGGCATGGAGTACTTCGGGCTCAACGCTGCCGGCACCGCGCGCGACGCGAACGGCTCCGAGCGCGGCCTGCTGGCGATGAACCACGAGGCACTGAGCGACAACTACCTGCACGTGAACGGCAGCTCGGCGCGTCCGCGTCCGGCATCGGAATCCGACAAGGAGATCCCGGCCCACGGCGTGTCGGTGGTCGAGGTCCGCAAGACCGGTGGCAGCTGGGCCTACGTCCAGGACTCGGCCTACAACCGCCGCGTCACGCCGCTCACGCCGGTGGAGCTGTCGGGCGCGGTGCGCGGCAACGCGCTCGCGAAGACGCTGTACTCGACCGCCGGCACCGGCGCGCGCGGCACCATCAACAACTGCGGTACCGGCTACACCCCCTGGGGCACGCTGCTGACCGGCGAAGAGAACTTCGAGGGCTACTTCACCCGCTCGGCCGGCGACGACGCGGCCCGAGGCGACAAGAGTGTCACGGCGCTCAACCGCTACAAGCGCAAGCAGGGCGCGGCCAGCCGTCACGGCTGGGAAACCAGCGGTGCGGACGACAAGTACCAGCGCTGGGACATCAGCAAGATCGGCGCCTCGGCCGACGGCAGCGACGACTACCGCAACGAGCTCAACACCTTCGGCTACATCGTCGAGATCGATCCGTACGACAAGGCGGCGACCATCAAGAAGCGCACCACCCTGGGCCGCTTCGCGCACGAGAGCGCGGCCTTCGGCAAGGCGGTCGCCGGCAAGCCGCTGGCCGTCTACATGGGCGACGACTCGCGTGGCGAGTACATCTACAAGTTCGTGTCGGCCACGAACTGGGATGCCGCCGACGCAGAGCCCTCGAACCGCATCGCCGCCGGCGACAAGTACCTCGACAGCGGCAAGCTCTATGTGGCGAAGTTCAACGACGACGGCAGCGGCGACTGGATCGAGCTGAGCTTTGACAATCTCGACGTGAAGAACTACGCCGGCTACGCTTTCGCCGACGCAGGCGACGTGGCGATCCACTCGCGCCTGGCCGGCGACGCGGTCGGCGCGACCGCGATGGACCGCCCCGAGTGGTGCGCGGTGCACCCGACGACCGGCGAGATCTACTACACGCTCACCAACAACAGCGTGCGCAAGCTCGAACCGGCGGCACCGGCGGTCGGGGCGTCGCCCGACTCGATCCAGCGCGCGCTCGACGCGGCCAACCCGCGCAGCTACAAGGACTCCTACGGCGGCGCGCCGGAAGGCTCGGCCGGCAACATCAACGGCCACATCATCCGCATGAAGGAAGACGGCGGCGAGCCCGCGGCGACCGGCTTCACCTGGGATGTCTACCTGTTCGGTGCGCAGTCCGACGCCGACACGTCCAAGATCAACCTGTCCTCGCTCACCGCGGACCAGGACTTCTCCAGCCCCGACGGCCTGTGGTTCAGCCGCTCGACCGGGCTGTGCTGGATCCAGACCGACGACGGCGCCTACACCGACGTGAGCAACTGCATGATGCTGCTCGGCGTGCCGGGCACGGTAGGCGACGGCGTGAAGACCACGCTCAGCTACACCCTGGCCGACACGTCCACGCTGAGCATCGACACCTATGTCGCAAGAAGCCGACCGCCGACACGCTCAAGCGCTTTCTTGTCGGACCGAAGGACTGCGAGCTGACCGGCTGCACCGAGACGCCCGATGGCAAGACCGTGTTCGCCAACATCCAGCACCCGGGCGAGACGATCTCCGCCGCGACCATCGGCAACCCGGCGGGCTATGTGAGCCACTGGCCCGGCAACGCCGGCTACCAGGCGACCGTGGGCAACACCACCTCACGGCCGCGCTCGGCCACGCTCGCGATCACCAAGGACGACGGAGGCCGCGTCGGGGCCTGAGGCCCTGCGCGGCGCCCGTCCGGCGGAAGCCGGGCGGGCTTTCTAGGCCGGCGCATGCGCCGGCCTTTTTCATGCCGTCTTCGCTTCGTCTTCGCTGCTGTCGGGGCCGCCGCTGAGGTCGAAGGCGTCGACGAAGCTGAAGTACAGCGAGGCGTAGAAGATGGTCGACACCAGCATCGTGAGCGGCAGCACCGCCAGCCCCATCACCTGCTGCAGCCCGAGCAGCGCGGTGACGACCTGCAGCAGCGTCACGAACAGCATCGTCAGGCCGAACCAGGCGATGCCGTAGACGGCGAAGGCGCCGCGGCTGCGCCAGCACGCCACGATGCTGGCGAACAGCGCCTTGTTGACCGGCATGCGGCCCCAGCACACCAGGGCCGGCGCATGCCAGAAGGCGAGCGACAGCAGCGCCATCAGGCCCAGTCGCAGCAGCACGCTCCACGGCAGCAGCGGGTCCTCGAGTGCGGCGGCGGCGGCGGCGGCGGTGGTCTCTTCGGTGGCGATGGCTTCGATGGCCGCCGCGAAGCGGCCGCCGTCCAGCACATGCGACAGCAGCACGACGGCGATCGCCGCCGCCGCGTAGGCTGCGCCGAGCTGCAGCAGGCGGTTGCGGTTCAGCGGGTCGCGCAGCGGCAGCAGCGCCAGTCGCGGCGTGGCGATGCGGCCAGCCAGTACCTCTCGGGTGGCCAGCAGGAAGGCGACGGTGGCCACCGGCATCAGCGACAGCGCGAGCACCGGGCCGACGGCCGGCAATTGCAGCAGCACGAACACCACCAATCCGAACAGCGCGAAGAGCGCGGCGAACGCCAGCGGCTGGCGGAAGAACACGGTGAAGCCGGCGCGCACCCACAGCAGGCCCTGACGGGCGCGAACAGTCTTGAGTTTCATCGGTCGGGGGGCTCAGCGGCTCGCGGGATGCCAGGGCGTCGCGATGCGCTCGCGCAGCACGCGCTCGAAGTGGGTGGGGTCGTGCGGCACCAGCATGCTGGCCTCGCGCGGGAGGTGCACGTCCCACAGCCGCGAGATCCAGAAGCGCAGCGCCGCGGCGCGCAGCAGCGCGGGCAGCAGGCGCAGTTCGTCGCCGGTGAGTGGGCGCACCTCGCGTAGGCCGTCACGAAGGCCGCGGCCCGGTCTTCCAGCAGCCGGCCGCTGGCGAGGTCGATGCACCAGTCATTCAGGCAGACGGCGATGTCGAAGGCGAGCCGGTCGACGCCGGCGAAGTAGAAGTCGAAGAAGCCGGTGAGCTGGGAGCGGCCCTCGGCGTCCTCGTCGAACATCACGTTGTCGCGGAACAGATCGGCATGGATCGGTCCGCGCGGCAGGGCGGCGTCGGAGGCCGACGCGCTGACGCTGTGCTGGAACGCCAGCTCGTCCTCCAGCAGCGCGCGCTGCGGCGGTGCGAGGAAGGGCAGGATCTGCGGCACCGTCTCGTCCCACCACGCCAGCCCTCGCAGGTTGGGCTGGTGGTACGGGTAGTCTCGGCCGGCCTCGTGCATGCGGGCCAGCATGGCGCCGACCTGCTGGCAATGCGCCGCGCTGGGGGCCAGCACATGACCGCCGCGCAGGCGCTCCACGATGGCGGCCGGCTTGCCGCACAGCGCATGGAGGATCTCGCCGTGGGCATCGGACTGCGGCATCGGGACCAGGATGTCGCGTCCGGCCAGGTGCTTCATCAGGTGCAGATAGAACGGCAGCTGCTCGGCGCTCAGCCGTTCGAACAGCGTCAGCACGTATTCGCCGCGCTCGGCGGTGAGGAAATAGTTGGTGTTCTCGATCCCGGCCTTGATGGGCTTGAGCGCCTTCAGCGGGCCGAGGCCGACCTTGTGCGCGAGGGCCGCGGCTTCGTCGAAGCCGACTTCGGTGAAGACCGCCATCGCTGGCGGCCTAGGGCCTGTTAACGCTATGGGAGGGCTTGCGCCGAGGCCCGGCGGGCCACGGGGCGAGGCGCGGCCGAGGCCGTGTGCCCGTGGCACACAACGAGGCCGCAACGTCGCCCCGTGGCCTGCCCGGCCCCGGCCCGAAGGGTGATCCCAGGAAGCGGGCGCCCTCTGCGTTGCAAATGCTCGCCGTAGCCCAAGCTACGGCTGTGCCTTGCGCCTTGATGGCGCCCGCTTCCTGGGTCACGCAAGCCCTCCCATAGCGCTAACAGGCCCTAGAAGGTGAGGACGCGCCAGACGCGCCGACCGGCGCCGCCCTTCGCCGAACTGGGGCCTTCCGCGGAGTCGCGGCCGGCATCGATCGGCAGCACCTCGTACTCGGCCTTCACCGGGCCCTTGGGCTGCACCTTGATGCTCTGCACGGCACCGCGCACGCGCAGCTCCTCGACGCGCGCGTTGTCGTCCTCGATGACGCTGCGCTTGACCGCCGGCTCACCGCGGGTGGTGGGTTGGTTCTCCTGCACCACGCGGGCGGCCGGAGCCGACGCGGCGACGGCCGCCTGGGCCAGGGCGAGCCCCGGGACCGCGCCGCAGGCGCAGCACAGCAGGGCGAGAGTCAGGGGGCGCTGCAGCGGCATGACGGTGATTGTAGGACGCGGCCTGTGGCTTCCGGGGGGTCGGGTCATGCGGCCCGGGGCAGCGGCCACAATCGGCGCCATGCGCGCTCACGACGATTCCTGCCTGTTGCTGGTGGACGGTTCCAGCTACCTCTACCGCGCCTACCACGCGCTGCCTGACCTGCGCAATCCGGCCGGCGAGCCGACCGGCGCGGTGCGCGGCATGGTGGCCATGCTGAAGAAGCTGCGCGAGGAGTTCCCGTCGGCGCACGCGGCCTGCGTGTTCGACGCCAAGGGCAAGACCTTCCGCGACGACTGGTACCCGGAGTACAAGGCGAACCGCGCCTCGATGCCGGAGGATCTGGCGAGGCAGATCGCGCCGATCCACGCTGTGGTGACGCTGCTGGGCTGGCCGGTGCTCGAGATCCCCGGCATTGAGGCCGACGACGTGATCGGCACGCTGGCGCGGGCGGCGGCCGCGCGCGGCCAGCGGGTCATCGTCTCGACAGGCGACAAGGACCTGGCGCAGCTCGTCGACGCGCACGTGACGCTGATCAACACGATGAGCGGCGAGCGGCTCGACGTGGCCGGCGTGACCGAGAAGTTCGGTGTGCCGCCCGAGCGCATCGTCGACTACCTGACGCTGGTCGGCGACGCGGTCGACAACGTGCCGGGAGTCGAGAAGGTGGGGCCGAAGACCGCCGCCAAGTGGATCGCGGAGCACGGCTCGCTGGACGGCGTGATGGCCGCGGCCGACGCCATCAAGGGCGTTGCCGGCGAGAACCTGCGCAAGGCGCTGGACTGGCTGCCGCTGGGTCGCCGGCTGGTGACCGTGAAGACCGACTGTGATCTGTCGGAGGCACTGCCGGGCTGGAACGGCACGGCCGCCTGGGACACGCTGACCTGGCGCGAGACCGACCGCGCGGCCCTGCTGGCCTTCTACACGCACAACGACTTCCGCGCGTGGCGCAATGAGCTCGAGTCGGCCCGTGCCGCCGCCGCGCCGGCCCCGCAAGTGGCGGCGGCGGAGGCCGGGGAAGGGCAGAGCGCGCTGTTCGCCGACCCGGCGGGTACCGGGCCGGCCGATGGTGGCGTCGCGCCTGCGGTCGACAAGCGCTACGAGACCGTGCTGACGCGCGAGGCCTTCGAGGCGTGGCGCGCGCGCATCGAGGCGGCCGACCTGGTGGCTCTGGACACGGAGACCGACTCGCTCGACGGCATGCGGGCACGCATCGTCGGCCTGAGCTTCAGCGTGCAGCCCTACGAGGCCTGCTACATCCCGCTCGCCCACACCTACCCGGGCGCGCCCGACCAGCTGCCGCTCGATGAGGTGCTGGCGGCGCTGAAGTCCTGGCTCGAGGACGGCTCGCGCGCCAAGCTCGGCCAGAACGTCAAGTACGACACCCATGTGTTCGCCAACCATGGCATCGCGGTGCGTGGCTATGTGCATGACACCCTGCTGCAGAGCTACGTGCTGGAGGCGCACAAGCCGCACAGCCTGGAGAGCCTCGCCAGCCGCCACCTCGACCGCAAGGGCCTGAGCTACGAGGACGTGGTCGGCAAGGGCGCGCAGCAGATCCCGTTCGCGCAGGTCGAGCTGACGCGCGCCACCGAGTATTCGGGCGAGGACAGCGACATGACGCTGGACGTGCACAGGGTCTTGTGGCCGCAGCTCGAGGCCGCGCCGCGCCTGCGCGAGGTCTACGAGCGCATCGAGATGCCGACCTCGGTGATCCTCGGCCGCATCGAGCGTCACGGCGTGCTGATCGACAGCGCGCTGCTCGCGCGCCAGAGCGCCGATCTGGCGCAGCGCATGGTGGCACTGGAGCAGGAGGCGCATGCGCTGGCCGGCCAGCCCTTCAACCTGGGCAGCCCCAAGCAGATCGGCGAGATCCTGTTCAACAAGCTGGGCATCCCGGCGAAGAAGAAGACCGCCAGCGGCGCGCCGAGCACCGACGAGGAGGTCCTGGCCGAGCTGGCCGCCGACTACCCACTGCCGGCCAAGCTGCTGGAGCACCGCTCGCTCGCCAAGCTCAAGGGCACCTACACGGACAAGCTGCCGCTGATGGTGAACGCGGCCACCGGCCGCGTGCACACCAACTACGCGCAGGCAGTCGCCGTGACCGGCCGGCTGGCCAGCAACGACCCCAACCTGCAGAACATCCCGATCCGCACGCCCGAGGGCCGGCGCGTGCGCGAGGCCTTCATCGCGCCGCCCGGCCACGTGATCCTGAGCGCCGACTACTCGCAGATCGAGCTGCGCATCATGGCCCACATCTCCGAGGATCCGGGCCTGCTGAAGGCCTTTGCCGAGGGCCTGGACGTGCACCGCGCCACCGCGAGCGAGGTGTTCAACGTGCCGGTGGCCGAGGTCAGCAGCGAGCAGCGGCGCTATGCCAAGGTCATCAACTTCGGGCTGATCTACGGCATGGGCGCCTTCGGTCTGGCGAGCAACCTCGGCATCGAGCAGAAGGCCGCCAAGGACTACATCGATCGCTACTTCGCGCGCTTCGCCGGCGTGAAGCGCTACATGGACGAGACCCGCGCGCGGGCCAAGGAACTGGGCTACGTGGAGACCTTGTTCGGGCGCCGCATTTACCTGCCCGAGATCAACGGCGGCAACGGTCCGCGCCGCACCGGCGCCGAGCGCCAGGCGATCAACGCGCCGATGCAGGGCACCGCGGCCGATCTGATCAAGCTCGCGATGATCGCGGTGCAGGCGGCGCTCGATGCCCAGCAGCGCGCGACGTGCATGGTGATGCAGGTGCACGACGAGCTGGTGTTCGAAGTGCCCGAGGCCGAGCTCGACTGGGCCCGGACCGCCGTGCCGGAACTGATGGCCGGCGTGGCCGAGCTGAAGGTGCCGCTGCTGGCCGAGGTGGGCGTGGGCGCGAACTGGGACCTCGCCCACTGAGGGTAAGCTCGGAACCTAGACGCTGCTGTGGCGCCGGGAGACCTTGGGTGAACGAAATGAGGCATCGTATGGCCCGGGCCGCCCTGCTGGCGCTGTTGTTCGTCATTACCGCCGGCGCGCCCCAGTGGCTGCGGGCGCAGGATCTGACCGGCGAGAAGCGCGTGCTGCTGCTCGGCGCGGGCGGCGAGCGTCTGGAGATCGGCCGTGTGCGCTTCGAGCCGGTGAGTGCCGACCGCTGGCGCTTCCGCTTCGTGCTCGCCGGCGAGGGGTTCACCGAGCGCTTCCTCGCGATGCGGCCGTTCCGTTGCGTGGCCGGTGCGAGCCAGCAGCTCTGCCACTTCCCCTACGGTAGCGAAGACACGGTATCGCGCGACGACCTGTTGCCGCTCGAATACACGCTGATGTTCATCGCGACCAAGCCGGGCGCCCTGCACATCAGCGGGCGCGATGGTCTGTTCTACAAGCTGGCTTTCACCGAGCGCGGTCTGCGCGGCGAACTCTATGACGTGGATCTGGACCCGATCATCACGCCGCGCGAAGGCGGCACGCTGCGGCCCATCGGCTATCGGCAGCTCGATCGGGCCGACCCGAAGTCGCACTGGCTGCCCGCGCTGTTGATCGAGTGAGGGGGCGCCCCGCTGCTGCGTGCACCGATCGGGCGCTCAGCGCAAACCCAGCTTGAAGGCGATCATTGCGCGCAGCTTGTTCGGCGCCACCGGTTTGATCAGCAGGTGGAAGTCGTGGCGGTTCGACTCTTCCTCGTGGCCGGTCATGGTGCTGCCGGTCACCAGGATGGCCGGCAGCGGCTGGCCGAAGGCGGCACGCAGGCTCGTCAGCGCCTCGATGCCGGTGCGCCCTTCGGGCAGGCGGTAGTCGACGATCGCCAGGTCGGGGGTCGTCACGCCGGGGCTGCCGGCCCAGGCCTTGGCGGCCGAGACGGTGTCGAAGGATTCCACGCTGGCACCCCAGCCCTTGAGCAGCACGACCAGCCCCTCCCGAACCGCCGGCTCGTCCTCGACGATGACGATGTGGCGATGCTCCAGCGTCAGTCCCAGCGCGGGCTTGCCGGTGCCCGGCTCGGAGAGCTGGCTGCGCTGGACCTTGCCGGGCGGCACCGTCAGCGTGAACACCGAGCCCCGGCCGGGCACCGACGCCAGGTGCAGCGGTGCCCCCATCAGGCGGGCCAGGCGCTGCACGATCGACAGCCCCAGGCCCAGCCCCTTGGGCTGGTGCAACCCGAGGGGTGCGTTCGCCTGCACCTGATAGAACTCGTCGAACACCCGCTGCTGTTCGGTCGGGGCGATGCCCACGCCGGTGTCCCACACCTGCAGCAGCACCTCATCGCCGCGCCGGCGGGCGCTGACCAGCACGCCGCCGTCGACGGTGTAGCGGATGGCGTTGGACAGCAGATTGCGCACGATGCGATCGACCAGCACCGGGTCGCCGTAGACCACGTGGTGCGCGCCGCGGAAGCGCAGGCTCAGCCCTTTCTCGAAGGCGGTCGGCTCGTACTGCAGCTTCAGGCGCTGGAACAGTTCGCGCAGAGCGAAGTGGCGCGGCTGCGGCTCGACGCCACCGGTGTCGATCTTGGTGATGTCGAGCAGCTCGCCGAACAGACCCTCCAGAGCGTCGACCGAGCTGTTGATGCTGTTGACGAGGTGGGTCACCTCCTCGTCGCCGCGGCTCTTGGAGCGCAGCGCCTCGGCGAACAGGCCCATCGCGTGCAGTGGCTGGCGCAGGTCATGGCTCGCTGCCGCGAAGAACTGGGTCTTGGCGCGATTGGCGGTTTCCGCTGCGCGCTTGGCCTCGTCGGCGGCGGCCTTCTCGGTCTGCAACTGCACGGCCAGCATCTCGGTGCGTACCTTGAGCTCGATGGCGCGGTCGAAGGTGCGGCGGTAGGCCCGACCCAGGATCGTCGTCATGAGGAACACGAGGCTCAGCACGCCGGCCAGCAGCAGGTTGTCGGTGCTGCCCAGCGTTGCGATGCGCAAGATGGTCGGCACGAAGCACAGCGAGATGAAGGCAAAGAACGCGCGGTGCTGCGAAGCCATCAGCGTGATCGAGCCGACGCAGAAGCTGTAGATGATCAGCAGCAGGGTGGTCTGGTGGAAGGCCCGCCCGTGCTCGTAGAACATCCAGGCCGCCAGGCCCCAGCAGGCGCCCGAGGCCATGGCGCCGGCGTTCCACAGGCGCTGCCAGCGCGCGGCCTGTGACGACGCTGCGGCCCAGCCGGCATGCGCGTAGCGCCGCAGCGTGACGAGGCGCAGTACCCACACCAGCCCGAACAGCACGCACCAGGCGATCAGCTCGCGGGACGGCGCAACGGGCCAGTAGATCATCGTCAGCACCATCGCGCCGAGCAGATTGCCCGACAGCGACACGCCCGTCTGGCTGTAGAGCGTGCGCACCACGTCGGGCAGCAGGTCGGCGCGGCTGACCGTCTTGCGCTCGGGCGGCATGGGCAGGGGAGGCAGCGGGGGCAGGGCGTTCATGGGTCGTGTTTCAGGTGTGCGGCCGGGCCCTCCGCCGCAGGGCGCAGGATCAGCGGTTGCCGAGGCGCCAGGTGGAGGTGAGTCCGCCCGCCTGCTGGGTCATCTGACTCACCGCCAGCACGGCCTGGGTGCGGGAGTTGACGCCGAGTGCCCGCAGTACCGCGGCGACATGGTCCTTGATGGTCTCCACCGACAGGTTCAGGTCGCGCGCGATCAGTTTGTTGGGCTTGCCCTGCAGCAGCAGCGCCAGCACGTCGGTCTGGCGCGGCGTCAGCCCCAGCGCGGCCAGCGTGGGGGTGGTCTGGTAGTCGCTCTTTGCGGCCTGCGAGCCGATGACCTTCATGTAGCCCGGCACGGTGTCGGGCTCGGCGACCGGCGCGGCACTGCCGCCGCCCCCGTCGACGCCCATCGTCATCGGCGGCACGTAGATGCCGCCGGACATCACCAGCCGCAGGGCCTCGAACAGCGTGTCGTTGCTGGCGCGCTTGGGCACGAAGCCCATGGCGCCCATGTCGATCGAGCGGATCACGTCGCTGGTGCGGTCGCTGGCCGACACCACGACCACCGGCAGGGCCGGGTAGGCGTTGCGCAGTTCGGCGAGCAGGTCGAAGCCGTTGGCGTCGCCGAGTTGCAGGTCGAGCAGCACCAGGTCGAAATCGGCATCGGACTTGAGGGTGGCGCGGGCTGCGGCGGCGCTGCCGGCACCGACCACGGTGACGTCGTCGCCGAGACCCTGGATCACGGCCTTCAGGGCCGACAGGATGAGCGGGTGGTCATCGACCAGCAGGACCTTCATCGCTTGCCTCCGTGCGTTGGATAGAGCCCGGAGGATGGTAGCGGAGGGGCGATGCCGGATACGCCCTCTTTCGGGTGAGACCGGCGACGCCTGCTGCGAGCCTTCGCGGGCCGGTGCTAGGTGAAGCAGCGGATCAGCGACTCGGCGATGCACACCGGCTTGGCTGCGCCGTCGCGTTCGATCACGGCCTCGATGCCGAGCTGGGCGCCGCCGTCGATCGCGTCCCAGCGCTTCAGCGTGAAGCGCGCGCGCAGGCGGCTGCCCACCGGCACCGGTGCGGTGAAGCGCACGCGGTCGAGCCCGTAGTTGACGGCCATGCGCACGTCGGCGATCGCGTAGGCGCTTTCGAAGAACACCGGCAGCAGGCTCAGCGTCAGGAAGCCGTGCGCGATCGGTGCACCGAACGGCCCCAGGGCGGCGCGCTGCGGATCGACGTGGATCCACTGCCGGTCTTCGGTGGCGTCGGCAAAGCGGTCGATGCGGGCCTGGTCGATGATCAGCCAGTCGCTGTCGCCCAGCGGTTCGCCGACAAGGCCCGCAGATCGGCAAGGTGTTCGTAGCGACGCATGCGCTCAGCGGCCCTCGGCCCAGCGCGTGAGCGGCGTCCATTGCTCCAGGTCCTTCTCGACGCGGCTCGGCGCCACGTCCCACAGGGTCAGCCCGCGGGCCGCGAGATGGATGTAGTTCTGTGTGTCGCGCAGGTGGCCGAGCAGCGGCACGCCCAGCGTGCCGAGGAAGCTGTCGAGCTGGCCGGCCGAGATGCTGCCGTCCCGCACGCGATTGGCGATCACCGCCACGTCGACCCGCTCGCTCTTGCGGCGCGCCAGCAACTGGGTGATGAAGTCTCGTGTCGCGTAGATGTCGAAGATGCTCGGCTGCAGCGGCACCAGCACGCGATCGGCGATCCGCATCACCTCGTCGAGCTTCTTGCCGTGCAGGCCGGCGGGCGTGTCCAGCACGACGTGGCTGGTGCCCTTTGGCGGCTTGACCAGGTGGTCAGGCTGGAGCTCCCAGCCGGTGATCGCCGGCAGCGCGGCGGACCGCAGGCCCAGCCAGGTGCGCGCCGACTGTTGGCGATCGACATCGCCCAGCATCACCGCGTGACCCTGCCGGGCCAGGTAGCCGGCAAGGTTGGTGGACAGCGTGGACTTGCCCACGCCGCCTTTGGGATTGGCCACCACGATCACGGGCATTGCTTGCTCCTGTGCAAAGGTCGGGTCGCTGGGAGAGTGCGCGGGCTATGTTAGCGGCAGCCTTGCGCTCCCGCCTGCGTGCCCGGAACGATGGGACGGGAGACAGTGCCTCGGAGGGCTCTTGTCCGTGGCGGTGTAGGAGATCGGCTACGCCGGTGCGCGGGACTGTCTTCTAACGACCCGGCGGCGGCTCGGCGACGATGCGGTCACATCGCTCGAAAGCACGCCATGAGCCAAGCTGCACAGATCCTCGGCAAGGTCGAATTCCGTGAAGGCGACGGTCCGATGATCGTCATCCGGCCCGGTCCGATCGAGGTCGAGACGACCGAGATGGACGCCATGCTGAGCTGGACCGACGAGGACACGCACGGCGCCGCCACGATGCCGATCGCGGACTTCCAACGCTATGTGGCGGCCGGCGCCATCCGACTGCAGGGCTGAGGGCGCGGGCGCTGCGCCTCAGATTTCCAGGTTGTCGATCAGCCGGGTCTTGCCCAGACGGGCGGCGGCCAGCACCACCAGCGGCTCGGCCGTCGGGTCGGCCGGGGCCTGCAGGTCGCTGCGGCGGCGCAGCGCCACATAGTCCGGAGCCCAGCCGCGCGACCGCAGGGTACCCATCGCCTGCGCCTCGAGCGCCGCGGCGTCGATGCGGACCCCACTCTTCACGGCGGCCAGCACCGCGGCCTGCACGGTGTGCAGCGTGGCTGCCAGTTGCGGCGCCTCAGCGCGCTCAGGCTCGCTCAGATAGGCGTTGCGTGAGCTGAGCGCCAGCCCGTCGTCGGCGCGCGCGGTGTCCACCGCAACGATCTCGATCGGCAGTGCGAACTGGCGCACCATGCCGCGCAGCACCATCAGCTGTTGGTAGTCCTTCTTGCCGAACACCGCCACGCGCGGCTGCACGCACTGGAACAGCTTCATCACCACGGTGCAGACGCCGGTGAAGAAGCCTGGCCGGAAGGCGCCCTCCAGCACATCGGCCAGTTCGCCGGGCGGCTGCACCTTGTAGGTCTGCGGTTCCGGGTAGAGCTCGGACTCGGTCGGCGCGAACACCAGGTTGCAGCCCACGCCCTTGAGCAGGTCGCAGTCGCGCTCCAGCGTGCGTGGGTAGCGGTCGAAGTCCTCGTGCGGGGCGAACTGCAGCCGGTTGACGAAGATGCTGGCCACCACCGGGCCGCCGTGGTCGCGCGCCTGCTTCACGAGCGCCAGGTGGCCCTCGTGCAGACTGCCCATCGTCGGCACCAGCGCGGCTGGCCGCGTGGCGGCCAGGGCCTGGCGCAACTCGTTGATGGTGTGGACGACGCGCATGCTGTCGGTATCAGTAGGCGTGCAGGGTCTCGTCGGGGAAGCTGCCGTCCTTGACCGCGGCGACGTAACGATGCACCGCGTCCTCGATCGACGTGGCGCCATCCATGAAGTTGCGCACGAAGCGTGGCAGCCTGCCGTGCGTCACGCCCAGCATGTCGTGCAGCACCAGCACCTGGCCGGCGGTGCCGGCCCCGGCACCGATGCCGATGGTCATCAGTCCCGGGTTGTCGGCCTGCACCTCGCGGGCCACCCTGGAGGGCATCAGCTCCAGCACCATCATCGCCGCGCCGGCGTCGGCCAGCGCCTTGGCGTGGCGGCGCAGCGTGGCGGCGCCGGCCTCGTCCTTGCCCTGGATGCGGTAGCCGCCGAGCGCATGCACGCTCTGCGGCGTGAGGCCGAGGTGGGCGCACACCGGCACGCCGCGCTCGACCAGGAAGTTCACGGTCTCCGGCGTCCAGCCGCCGCCCTCGAGCTTGACCATCTGCGCGCCGGCCGCCATCAATGTGCCGGCATTGCGCAGCGCCTGCACCGGGTTTTCCTGGTAGCTGCCGAAGGGCATGTCGGCGATCAGGAAGGCCGCCTTCGTGCCGCGCGAGGTGCTGCGCGTGTGGTACCCGATCTGCTCCATCGTGACCGACAGCGTGCTCGACTGGCCCTTCAGCACCATCCCCAGCGAATCGCCGACCAGGATGCAGTCGACGCCGGCCGTGTCCACCAGCGCGGCGAAGCTGGCGTCGTAGGCCGTGATCATGGCGATCTTCTCGCCGCGCGCGTGCATCTCGCGCAGCGTGTGCAGCGTGACGGGCTTGCGGGCACTCGGGGTGTCGGCGGGCGAGGAGTGGCTGCTCATGGTCGGGCTGCTGTCTTTCGACGCTGGGGCGGCGGATTCTGCCAGCATGCCGCCGGCCCGGCGCCCGGGGAACTCAGGACGGCTGGTAGGCGAGCCGGACGTACAAGGGCGCGAAGGCTTCGGCCTGCGTCAGCTCGATCAGGTGTTCGCGCGCCAGCTCCAGCATCGCGATGAAGGTCACCACCATCACCTGCGGGCCGCGCTGGGTCTCGAACAGGTCCTCGAATTCGACGAAACGGCGGCCCTGCAGCCGCCGCAGCACGAGGCTCATGTGCTCGCGCACCGACAGCTCCTCGCGCGTGATCTTGTGGTGCTGCACGAGCCGGGCGCGCTTGAGAATGTCGAGCCAGGCGTCGCGCAGCTCTTCGACGTTCACGTCGGGGAAGCGTGGCGTCAGCGATTGCTCGATGTGCACCTGGCACGCAGGAAGTCGCGTCCGAGCTGCGGCAGCTGATCCAGCCGGGCGGCTGCGGCCTTGATCTGCTCGTACTCCAGCAGGCGGCGCACCAGCTCGGCACGCGGATCCTCGGCCTCCTTGCCTTCCTCGCTGCGCTTCGGGGGCAGCAGCATGCGCGACTTGATCTCGATCAGCATCGCCGCCATCAGCAGGTACTCGGCGGCGAGCTCGAGGTTGCGGTCACGGATCTGGTCCACGTAGGCCAGGTACTGCCGCGTCACATCCGCCATCGGGATGTCGAGGATGTTGAAGTTCTGCTTGCGGATCAGGTAGAGCAGCAGGTCCAGCGGACCCTCGAAGGTCTCGAGGAAGACCTCCAGTGCGTCGGGTGGGATGTACAGGTCGGTCGGCAGCGCGAACAGCGGCTCGCCGTACAGGCGGGCCAGGGCGATCTGGTCCACCACGTCGGTCGGGGCCGCCCCTTCGGCGACCACGCTGTCGTTGCTGCCGATCACGGTCGCGCGCACGCGCAGCTCGCGCTCAGCCCTTGGTCTGGTAGACGTAGGGCTGCTGGGGCACCCGTGCGTCGCGCTGCTCGGCGGCAGCCTGGCGGTCCTGCGGGCGATCCCACAGCAGGGCGCGGCCCTGGCGCTGCTTCTCCTCGAGTTGCGGATCGCGCTGCTTCAGCGTGGCGATGAAGTCGGTCACGTCGGAGCGATAGGGTTTCCAGAACAGCGGCATGGCAGGGCTTCAGAGTTCGACCGGCATTTTACCGGGCGCGTCAGGCCGGCCCGGGGGGCGGGCTGTCACGCGGCGGTCACTGTCACATGGCCGTGCCATATTCGCGCGATGACCGAGATCGAACTCAAGCTGCAGGTGCCGGCCGAGGCGCTGGCCGCCGTGGAGCGCGCGGTGGCCACACCGGCCGCGGTGCGCACGCGGCTGCAGGCGGTCTATTTCGACACCCCGGACCGCCGCCTGGCGGCGGCCGGCATCGCGCTGCGTCTGCGCAAGGAAGGCCGGCACTGGGTGCAGACGCTGAAGGCCGGGCCGGCACACGGCATGGCGCGTGGCGAGCACAACGTGCCGCTGGTCGTGCCCGCCGGCCAGGTGCCGCAGGAGGCCGACCCGGCCCGCCATGCCGGCACGCCGCCGCATGCGGCGCTGAGCGCCGCGCTCGCGCCGCGCGACGGTGAGGCGCGGGCCCCGGCGCTCGTGGCGCAGTACCGCACCGACATCCGCCGCCTGCACCGGCCGCTGCGCAGCCGCGACGGCACGGTGGAG
>NZ_AZSN01000039.1:0-31281 GCF_000576225.1 Methylibium sp. T29-B
CCAGGCCTCGGACCAGGCGGCCCAGTCCTCGCGCAGCGCCGGCGCGCGCAGCGCGTCCAGCACCCGCGGTGCCTCGCCGCGGTCCGGCTGGTGGGTGCCGCAGCCGCTGAGCCAGAAGCTGTTCAGCACGTCCCGGCCGGTCGCTTCGCGGGCGTCGTTCAGCGCGTGCGTGTAGAGCAGCATCTGCACTTCGTTCTGCAGACGCTTCACGAAACGCGCGGCCGGGTGCTCTGGCATCCACAGATCGGGGTTGCGGCCGATCACGCGGTCGAGCGACGCGGTCGGCAAGTCGGCCAAGGTCTCGTGGGCGACGTACCAGCGTGTCGGCGCGCCCCAGGCGCACAGCCAGCCTTCGCTCTCGAACAGTGGTCGCACGGTGTCGAAGGCGGCGCGCGACTCGGCCGCGTCGAGTGCCAGCGACTCGGGGTCGTCCATCGTCAGGTGCTCGCGGCCGATCTGCCAGTGCACCGGGCTCAGCAGGCCCCAGGCCAGATCGCCGGTGTCCAGGCCGTCTGCGGCGGCGGCGCGGGCCGCCCAGGGCAGGGCGCCGTCGGCCCCCCGCCAGCCGAGCGCTCGGGCGAGCACCCGCTCGTGTGGCGGCGAGAGCTGGTATTCGTCGCCTTCGTTCAGGGGGTCGGCCGTGAGCCGGCCCAGCAGCGCGTCGAGCGCCGGCAACGCGAGCTCGCCCAACGCGTGCTGGCCTGCCTCTGACAGCGGGGCGGCGAAGGGGATCACGAGGTGCATGGCAGGATTATCCGGGCCGGTCCCCGGACGGTTCAGCGGCGCTGCCTCTCGACGCGCCGCACCTGCCAGCCAGCCCGCTCGAGCAGCGCCAGCACGCCCTGCTCGCCGTGCAGGTGCAGGGCGCCGATCGCGACGAAGGCGCCGCCGCGCTCCAGCCGGGGCCGCATGCGCTCGACCATGCGGGCGCTGCGGCGCACCAGGATCTGCTCGAACAGGTCGCTGTAGGCGGGGCGCAGCGCCGGCTCGTCGCGCAGCGCGAGTTCCTCGTTCTGCAGCATGCCGTCGAGGTCTTCCTCGAGATAGCGCGCCAGCAGCGTGTCGATGGCGGCGATGGTTTCGTCGTGGCGCCGTGCCTGCGCCTCCAGCAGCGCCAGCATGTGCCCGGTCTGCACGGCCGCGATCGAGGCGATCTGTTCCCGCGCTGTCTCGAGCGGCACGACCGGCAGCCCGCGCTGGCGCGCGATGCGCTGCAGCGCGGCGTCGACGATCTCGCCCTGAGGCCGAGGCGGCTGCGACAGAGTCAGGTAGGCGGCCCAGGGTGTCAGACGCTCGGTGGCGGCGGCCGGCAGGCCATAGCGTGCGGAGAGCCGCGACGCCACGCGTTCGAAGCGCTCGGGCCCGGCGAGCGTGCGCAGGCTGCGCCCCGGCGGCAACCGGGCCGCCGTCTCGAACGCGCTGCGGCTGTCGGCGTCGTCGAGCATCTCCACCACCAGGGCGCGCGACGCGGCCAGGGCCTCGTCCACCTGCGGGCCGAAGGCTTGGCGCGGGCGTCGTCGAGGTGGATGGTGCCGTAGACGTGACTCGCCGGCCGACCGTCGCGCTCGATGCGCCACAGCAGGCCGCGGTCGAACGGCGCGGCGACTGCGGCGCCGACGGTGAGCACCAGCAGGGCCACCAGTGCAGTGGCGAGACGGTGCAGCGGCATGTCGAGACTCCTTCGTCTTTGCGGGTGCGAGGGCGGCCAGCCTAACGCGCCGCAACGATCCCGACCGCCGCGAGGCCGGATCGCCTCGGGTAGCATCCTGCTGCTCATGCACTGGCCCTACGAACTCACCATCGGCTGGCGCTACACCCGCGCCGGCCGCAGCGGGCGGCGCAACGGCTTCATCTCCTTCATCTCGGGTGTGTCGATGCTCGGCATCGCGCTCGGGGTGGCGGCATTGATCATCGTGCTGTCGGTGATGAACGGCTTCCAGAAGGAAGTGCGCGACCGCATGCTGAGCGTCATCGCGCACGTGGAGATCTTCGAAGCCGGCGGCAATGCGCTGCCCGACTGGCGCGCTACCGCCGCGGCGGCGCGCGGCAATCCCGAGGTACTGGGTGCGGCGCCCTTCATCGCGACCCAGGCGCTGATCGCGCGCGGCGAGGACATGCGCGGCGCCGTCGTGCGCGGCATCGATCCGGCCGAAGAAGCGAACGTGACGCCGTTGGCGGCGCAATCCCGCGACGGCGCCTTCGCGGGCCTGAAGCCTGGCGCCTGGGGCATCGTGCTGGGCGGCGAGCTGGCGCGCACGCTGGGCGTGAAGGTGGGCGACCCGGTGACGCTGGTCACGCCCAACGGCCAGGTCACGCCGGCCGGCGTTGTGCCGCGGCTCAAGCAGATGACGGTGGTGGGCACCTTCAATGCCGGTCACTACGAGTACGACAGCGGACTGGCGCTGATGCACATCGACGATGCGGCGCGGCTGTTCCGCGTGGACGGGCCCACCGGCGTGCAGCTCAGGCTGCGCGACCAGCAGCAGGCGCGCCGCGTCGGCTTCGAGCTGGCCGAGCAGCTCGGCCCCGCGGTCAGCGTGCGCGACTGGACCCGCACCAACCGCAACTGGTTCGACGCCGTGCAGCTCGAGAAGCGCATGATGTTCATCATCCTCACGCTGATCGTCGCGGTGGCGGCCTTCAACCTGGTCAGCACGCTGGTGATGACGGTGACCGACAAGCAGGCCGACATCGCGATCCTGCGCACGCTGGGCGCCAGCCCGCGCTCGATCATGGGGATCTTCATGGTGCAGGGCGCGGCCTCGGGTGTGATCGGTACCTGCTCGGGACTGGCGCTGGGGCTGCTGGTGTCGCTCAACATCGATGTCATCGTGCCTGCGCTCGAGCGTCTGTTCAACGCCAGCTTCCTGCCTGGCAGCATCTACCTGATCAGCCGCATGCCGAGCGATCCGCAGTCGGCCGACATCGTGCCGATCGGCCTGGTGTCGCTGCTGCTCGCCTTCGTCGCGACGATCTACCCCAGCTGGCGCGCGAGCCGCGTGCAACCGGCCCAGGCGCTGCGCTATGAGTGAGTCGGGGGAGGGGGTGAGCCACGGTGCCGTGCTGCAGGCGCGCGGGCTGCACAAGCGCTTTACCGAGGGCGGTCTCGACGTGGCGGTGCTGCGTGGGGTGGATTTGCAGGTGGTGCGCGGCGAGACGCTCGCGGTGGTGGGTGCGTCCGGCTCGGGCAAGAGCACGCTGCTGCACCTGCTGGGCGGGCTCGACAGGCCCAGCGCCGGCGGCGTGCAGCTGATGGGCCGCGACTTCGCTGCGATGGATGCGGCGGCCCAAGGCACCTGGCGCAACCGGCATCTCGGCTTCATCTACCAGTTCCACCACCTGCTGCCCGAATTCAGCGCGCTCGACAACGTCGCCATGCCGCTGCTGATCCGGCGCCTGCCGCGCGAAGCGGCTCATGCCGAGGCGCACGCTATGCTCGCCGCCGTGGGGCTGGCCGCGCGCACCGCGCACCGGCCGTCCGAGCTGTCGGGCGGCGAGCGCCAGCGCGTCGCGGTGGCCCGGGCGCTGGTCACGCGGCCGGCCTGCGTGCTGGCCGACGAGCCTACCGGCAATCTCGACCGCGCCACCGCCGACGGTGTGTTCGCACTGATGCTCGACTTGGCGCAGGCCCAGGGCACCGCCTATGTGATGGTGACGCACGACGACGCGCTGGCGGCGCGCTGCCACCGGCGCGTGCGGCTCGACCGCGGCACGCTGCAGGCCTGACGTTCAGGCCCGAGCACACAGGCTGTTGCACAGTCGCCGGCCGTCGCCGGCCCGGGCGTGCACTGGTACCGGCTGGGCCGGATCAACTCGATTGAACCCGGATGCGGATCGCGCTACCCTTCCAGCCCTGCTGCTGCAGCGCGGCCTCGAAACGGGGCAGCAACTGCCGCAACTTGGCCGCCACGGCCGTGTTGCCCGCAAGCAGCGCCCAACCCTGTTCGTCCACCGGGCCCGGCCGCACCTGAACGGCCAGCGCCGCGGGCAGCAGCGGGCGGATCACGTCGAAACGCGCGTTCGATTCGCGCAGCAGTGCCTGCAGCCGCACGAGCGGCTCCGACTGCGCCAGCGCATCGCCGATCGGCAGCGCGACGGGCAGGCTGGAGTTGGGATGCAGGGCCATGGATGAAGGAGACCGTATGCAGATCATAGTGACCCATGGCCGCTACGCACGCACCCGCGTGCTCGACCTGCCGGCCTGGAAGCTGGCGATCGTCGGAACCTTCCTCGTGGGGCTGCTGCTGGCGCTGTCGGGCGCGATCTACCACTTCGTGTTCCTGAAGGCCGCGCGCGAGGGCTGGCCGGTGGTCAGCCAGGTGGTCAAGCTGGTGGTGCGTGACGAGATCGCGCAGCGCGACCGCTTCATGCGCGAGAACCTCGACGCCATGGCTTCGAAGGTCGGCGAGATGCAGGCCAAGCTGATGAAGCTCGAGACCATGGGCGAGAGGGTCTCCGGGCTGGCTGGCCTGAAGCCCGAGGATTTCCGCGGCCTCGACCGTCCGGCGGCGCCGGTTCCCGCCGGCGCGGCCGTTGGCGGCGGGCGGGGCGGGCCTTATGTGCCGGTCGAATCGCCGTCGTTGGCGCAGCTGAACCAGGCGATCGCCGCGCTGGATGAAGGGGCCGACCGCCACAGCGACGTGTTCACGCTGGTCGAGTCGCGCCTGCTCGAGACGCGCCTGCGGGCGCTGATGGTGCCGAGCTCGGCCCCCGTCGATGGGCCGGTGGGCTCGGGCTTCGGCTTCCGGACAGACCCCTTCACCGGCCGCGGTGCGCTCCACACCGGCCTGGATTTCCCGGCCGAGACCGGCACCGCCATCCTGGCGGCGGCGGGCGGCGTGGTGATGAGCGCCGAGACCCACCCCGCCTACGGGCGCACGGTCGAAATCGACCACGGCAACGGCCTGGTGACGCGTTATGCCCACGCGGCGCGGCTGCTGGTGGCGCCCGGCGACCTGATCCGTCGCGGCCAGAAGATCGCCGAGGTCGGCAGCACCGGCCGCTCGACCGGGCCGCACCTGCATTTCGAGGTGCTGGTTGACGGCGCGCCGCAGGATCCGGCGAAGTTCCTGGCGCAGGCTTCCCGGCTGCCTGCGGGCAATGTCGCTCGGGCTGCGAACCGCACGGCGGAGGCCCGCTGACACGACGGCCCGGAAGCCCCGTCGCTAGGGTGGGGCATCCCGGGGCGGGTGGTAGAGTTCTGGGCTGAGTGCGGCGCCGAACGGGCGCCGCTCTTGTATTCCGGAGTGCCATCCGCAGTTGCTTGCAGCCCGGGGCTGCACTGTGGCGTGGCGTGATGGCCCGGCGGTTGCTGTGCTCGCCACGTTGCGGGCCGCTTCACCCCTCATCGACCGATTCCCCGCATGTTGCCCAAGCTTCTCACCTCGATTTTCGGCAGCCGCAACGAACGGCTCCTCAAGCAGTACCGGCGCGTGGTCGATCAGATCAACGCCCTCGAGCCGCAGTTCGAGCAGCTCGGGGATGACGAACTGCGGGCCAAGACCGAGGCGTTCAAGCAACGCGTGGCCGACGGTGAGACGCTCGACCAGTTGCTGCCCGAGGCCTTTGCCGTCGTGCGCGAGGGCAGCAAGCGGGCGCTGAAGATGCGCCACTTCGACGTGCAGCTGATCGGCGGCATGACGCTGCACAACGGCAAGATCGGCGAGATGCGCACCGGCGAAGGCAAGACGCTGATGGCGACGCTGCCGGTCTACCTGAACGCGCTGGCCGGCAAGGGCGTGCACGTGGTGACGGTCAACGACTACCTCGCGCGGCGCGATGCCGAGTGGATGGGACGGCTGTACAACTTCCTCGGGCTGACGGTCGGGGTCAACGGCCCGCAGATGACGCGCGAGGCCAAGCAGGCTGCCTACGCAGCCGACGTGACCTACGGCACCAACAACGAGTTCGGCTTCGACTACCTGCGCGACAACATGGTCACCGAGGTGGCCGACCGGGTGCAGCGCTCGCTGAATTTCGCGATCGTCGACGAGGTCGACTCGATCCTGATCGACGAGGCGCGCACGCCGCTGATCATCAGCGGCCAGGCCGAGGACCAGACCGAGCTTTATCTGCGCATCAACGCGGTCGCGCCGCTGCTGAAGAAGCAGATCGGCGAGGCCGATCCGCGCACCGGCGAGGGCGTGATCGAGGCCGGCGACTTCACCGCTGACGAGAAGACCCACCAGGTGGTGCTGACCGAGGCGGGACACGAGCACGCCGAGGCGCTGCTCGCGCAGGCCGGTCTGCTGGTCGAGGGGGCGAGCCTGTACGACGCCGCCAACATCACGCTGATGCACCATCTGTACGCGGCGCTGCGCGCGCGCCATCTGTACCACCGTGACCAGCATTACGTGGTGCAGAACGGCGAGGTCGTCATCGTCGACGAGTTCACCGGCCGCCTGATGACCGGGCGGCGCTGGAGCGACGGCCTGCACCAGGCGGTGGAAGCCAAGGAAGGCGTGCCGATCCAGGCCGAGAACCAGACGCTGGCCTCGATCACCTTCCAGAACTACTTCCGCATGTACGGCAAGCTCGCCGGCATGACCGGCACGGCCGACACCGAGGCCTACGAGTTCCAGGAGATCTACGGTCTGGAGACCGTGGTGATCCCGCCCAACAAGCCGACCCAGCGCCGCGATGAGCTCGACCTGGTCTACAAGACCTCGCGCGAGCGCTACGAGGCGGTGGTCAAGGACATCCAGGACTGCTACGAGCGCGGCCAACCGGTGCTGGTGGGCACCACGTCGATCGAGAACTCCGAGCTGATCTCGAAGCTGCTCGAGAAGTACAAGCTCCCACACGAGGTGCTCAACGCCAAGCAGCACGCCCGCGAGGCGGAGATCATCGCCCAGGCCGGCCGGCCGAAGGCGGTGACCATCGCCACCAACATGGCCGGCCGCGGCACCGACATCGTGCTGGGCGGCAACGTCGAGAAGCAGGTGCAGTTCATCGAGGCCGACGACGCCATCCCGGCCGACGACAAGCTGCGCCGCATCCAGCAGCTCAAGGACGAATGGGCCGGCCTGCACGAGCAGGTCAAGGCGGCGGGCGGCTTGCGCATCGTGGCCACCGAGCGCCACGAGTCGCGCCGCATCGACAACCAGCTGCGCGGCCGTTCGGGCCGTCAGGGTGATCCGGGCGCCTCGCGCTTCTACCTGTCGCTCGAGGATCCGCTGATGCGCATCTTCGCCGGCGACCGTGTCAAGGCGATCATGGAGCGCCTGAAGATGCCCGATGGCGAGGCCATCGAGGCCGGCATCGTCTCGCGCAGCATCGAGGGTGCGCAGCGCAAGGTCGAGGCGCGCAACTTCGACATCCGCAAGCAGCTGCTCGAGTACGACGACGTGTCGAACGACCAGCGCAAGGTGATCTACCAGCAGCGCAACGACATCCTCGAATCGAAGGAGCTCGGCGCCCAGATCGCCCACCTGCGTCGTGGTGCGATGACCGACGTGGTGCGCACCTTCGTGCCGGTCGAGAGTGTCGAGGAGCAGTGGGACATCCCCGGCCTCGAAAAGGTGCTGCGCGACGAATGGCAGCTCGACGTGCCGATCGCCGCGCAGGTGGACAAGAGCGACGCGATCACCGATGAGGATCTGGTCGAGATGGTCGCCAAGACCGCCGACGAGACCTACGCCGGCAAGGTGGCGCTGGTCGGCGAGGAGCAGTTCTCCGGCTTCGAGCGCGCGGTGCTGTTGCAGTCGATCGACACGCACTGGCGCGAGCATCTCGCAGCGCTCGACTACCTGCGCCAGGGCATCCACCTGCGCGGCTACGCCCAGAAGAACCCGAAGCAGGAGTACAAGCGCGAGGCCTTCGAGCTGTTCTCGACCCTGCTCGACACGGTGAAGATGGACGTCACCCGCCTGCTGATGACGGTACGTATCCGCAGCACCGAGGAAGTCACGCAGGCGGCCGAGGCGCTGGAGGAGAAGGCCGAGGCCATCAGCAACCTCACCTACACGCACCCCACCGAAGACGGTGGCGTGGCGGTCGAGGCCGATCCGGCCACCGAGGTGGCGAACCGCATGGCCGAGGTGCCGCGCGCCGGACGCAACGACCCCTGCCCCTGCGGCAGCGGCAAGAAGTACAAGCAGTGTCACGGCCGATTGGCTTGATCGCAGCGACCCGGAGAGCCTCATGCCCGTGAATCTCGTCGCCCCGAACGCCGCCGACCTGCATCCCGTGCCGGGGGTCGAGATCGGCATCGCGATGGCCGGTGTGCGCAAGGCGGGCCGGCGTGACCTGAGCGTGTTCAAGCTGGCAGAGGGCTCTGCGGTGGCGGCGGTGTTCACGCAGAACCGTTTCTGCGCCGCGCCGGTGCAACTGTGCCGCAAACACCTGGAGGCCGCCGTCGGCGTGCGGGCACTCGTCGTCAACACCGGCAACGCGAACGCCGGCACCGGCGAGGACGGGCTGGTGCGCGCGTTCTCCACCTGCGTGGCGCTGGCCCGCCGGCTCGACATCGCGCCGGAGCAGGTGCTGCCGTTCTCGACCGGCGTGATCATGGAGACGCTGCCCACCGACCGCATCGAGGCCGGGCTGCCGGCGGCGCTGGCCGACTGCCGGGCCGACAACTGGCCGGCCGCCGCCGAGGCCATCATGACCACCGACACCCTGCCCAAGGCCGCGTCGCGTCAGCTGCAGATCGGCGGCCGGACGGTGACGGTGACCGGCATCGCCAAGGGCGCGGGGATGATCCGTCCCAACATGGCGACGATGCTCGGATTCGTGGCCACCGATGCCAGGGTGGCACCGCGCGCCTTGCAGGCGCTCGTACGCGAGGCGGCTGACCGGTCCTTCAACCGCATCACCATCGATGGCGACACGTCCACCAACGACAGCTTCGTGCTGGTCGCCACGGGCCAGGCGGCGCACGACGAGATCACGGCACTCGAGTCGCCCGAAGGTGCAGCGCTGCGCGAGGCAGTGATCGCGGTGTCGCAGCAGCTCGCGCAGGCGATCGTGCGCGACGGCGAGGGTGCGACGAAGTTCATCACGGTGCGTGTCGACGGCGGCCGCTCGAAGGAGGAGTGCCGGTGGGTCGCCTACGCGATCGCGCATTCACCGCTGGTGAAGACCGCTTTCTTCGCCAGCGACCCCAACCTGGGCCGGATCCTCGCCGCGGTGGGCTATGCGGGCATCGCCGACCTCGACCAGTCGCTGATCGACCTCCACCTCGACGACGTGCACGTCGCGACGAAGGGCGGTCGCCATCCCGCCTACCAGGAGGCCGACGGCCAGCGCGTCATGAAGCAGAGCGAGATCACCGTGCGGGTCGATCTGCACCGCGGGGCGGCCCATGCCACCGTGTGGACCTGCGATCTCTCGCACGACTACGTCACGATCAACGCCGACTACCGCAGCTGAGCGTTCGTCCGAAGCGACGTCAGCCGCGGCCCAGCGGCAGTGCGAAGTAGAAGGTCGCCCCGCGGTCCTTCTCGGATTCGGCCCAGAGCCGCCCGCCCATGCGGTGGATCGCGCGGCGCACGATCGCCAACCCGATGCCGGTGCCCGCGAACTCGACGTCGCCGTGCAGGCGCTTGAACGGTTCGAACAGGTGTTCGGCCGCCGTCATGTCGAAGCCCACGCCGTTGTCGCGAACCTGGCAGACGAGCTGACCGTCGGCCGTTGGGGCGCCTTGCAGATCGATGAGCGCGTCGTCGCGCCGGAGGGTGTATTTCCAGGCGTTCGACAGCAGGTTCTCCAGCACGACGCGCAGCAGGCCCAGATCGCCCACGACCTTCAGACCGGTGGCGATGCGCACCGTCATGCCGGCCCGTGGACTCTGCTCGCGCAGCACGCCCACGATCTCGTGGGCGAGTTGCCCGATGTCGATCGTGCGGTGCTGTACGTCGCCGTGGCCGACATGCGCCAGCTTGATGAGGTCGTCGATCAGCGCTTCCATGCGCCGTGCGGACTTGCCGATGCGGTCCAGGAAGCCCTGGCCTTCCGCATCGAGCTGCGAACGGTGATGGTCGGCGAGCAGACCGCTGTAGCCGCTGATCGCCCGCAGCGGGGCCCGCAGGTCATGGGCGACGCTGTAGGAAAAGGCCTCCAGCCCGGCGTTGGCTTCGCGCAGCGCAGCGGTCCGCTCCTGCACCCGGTGCTCCAGCTCCTGCAGCGTCTGCACGTTCTCGATCGCGACCGAGGTCGTGTCGGCCAGGGCCTGCAGCAGTGACACCTCGTCGGTGCTCGGCCGGTAGGGGCGTGCCCAGTAGTTGCCGATGGCGCCGATCGGCGACTCGCTGCGGATCGGCACCATCGCCATGCTGCGCACGAAGGTCGGGCGGTAGGCGTCGACCGGCACGCGCGGGTCCTGGTAGATGTCGGGGATGACGGCGGGCGTGCGCTGGAGCATGACCCAGCCACTGACGCAGGCCGACATCGGAAAGCGCTGCCCCTTCCACAGCGGCTCGATCGCATCCTCGTCGGCGTAATGGCACAGGTCGCCGTCGCGCAGGATGAAGGTGGCGCCATCGGCCGAGGTCAGCTCGCGGGCGCCGTGGCGCACGATGGCCATGATCTGCTCCACGCTGCGCGCCAGCGAGAGTTGCTTGACGATGTCGACCAGCAGCGCCATGCCGCGCGCGCCAGGCCAGTCGATCGCGGTCGGCCTGCAGCAGCGGGTGCCGCAACGCCGGCGCCAGCCGCCACAGTGCGTCCTTCGGGACGACATCGGCGGCGCCGGCCGCCAGCCACTGTTGCGCACGCTGCTCGTCCGCGTGGCCGCTGACGAAGATGAAGGGCGCTCCGGGTTGCCGTTCACCGGCCAGTTGCAGCGCCTGCAGACCGTCCAGGCCCGGCACCTCGCTGTCGCTGAGGATCGCGTCGAAGCGGTGCTCGCCCAGCGCCTGCACATAGTCGGCAGCGGTCGACACGCGTTGCCATTCGGCGCGCACCCCCAGGTGCTGCACGGTGCGACACAGCAGATCGGCGTCGAGTGCGTCGTCTTCGAGGTGCAGCAGATGCAGAAGGGCTTCCATCGGGGTGCGTTCCTTTCGTGGATCCTGGATCGGTCTCGATGTTGCCGCGGCGGGTGCCGTTGACCATCCCCAGCCTGCACGCGGCCCGGGCCTCGGGTGTTCAGCCAGCGTGTCCGGCGCGAAGCGGTCGATGGCGTCGGTGATCAGGCCATCGATGCCGGCCGCACGCAAGCGCCGGGCCTCCGCCGCGCCATTGACCGTGTAGGACAGCACGCGCAGGCCGGCCTCATGGGCCTGGCGGATGGCGTCGGCGTCGAGCGCGCCGTGGTGGACCACGATGGCGATGCAGCCCAGACCGCAGGCCGCTTCGCGCCAGCCTGTCGCCAGACGCTCCAGCAGCAGGGCGCGCGGTAGCGCCTCGACAGCGTCCCGCGCCGCCGCCAGCGAGGCGGTCTCGAAGGAGCTCAGCAGCGGCGGCGTGAGGCCGGCCCACAGGCCGGCGGCCACTCGGGCGACCACGGCGCCGGTACGCGCCGCCTGGCCCGGGCCGGGCTTGAGCTCCAGGTTCAGCAGCAGGCCGCTGTGGCGGGCGTGCTCGGCCAGCGATGCCAGCGTCGGCAGGCGCTCGCCGCGGAAGCGGGGGCCATGCCAGGCGCCGGCATCCAGGTCGGCCAGCGTGGCCCAGGACTGTCCGGCCGCCAGGCCGTGCCCGTCGGTCGTGCGATCGAGGGTCGCGTCGTGCAGCAGGAAGGGCTGTTCGTCGGCACTCAGCGTCACATCGCATTCGGCCATGCGATAGCCGCGTGCCTGACCGGCGCGAAAGGCGGCCAGCGTGTTCTCCGGCGCCAGCTTGCCGGCGCCGCGGTGGGCGATCCAGAACGGGTAGGGCCAGGGCGCAGGAGGCGGCATGCTGCATGGTAGCCAGCACCGGCAGTCATGACCGCACGGGCGTCGGCCGTGCTGCACTGCGATAGCATTCGGGCCCAGACGCGACTTGATGTTGGCGGCTGGTGACCATGAACGCACCGCTTCCCCTCCACAGCACGATCCAGGCCGCCGACGGCCACGCCGCGCGACTGCGCGAGATCCCGTACAACTACACCTCGTTCTCCGATCGCGAGATCGTGCTGCGGCTGCTCGGGCCGCGGTCGTGGGAGATGCTGCACCAGCTGCGCGCCGAGCGCGTGACCGGCCGCTCGGCACGCATGCTCTACGAGGTGCTGGGCGACATCTGGGTGGTGCAGCGCAACCCTTACCTGCAAGACGACCTGCTGGACAACCCGCGCCGGCGCCGCCAGCTGGTCGAGGCCCTGCAGCACCGGCTGGGCGAGATCGACAAGCGCCGCGCCGACAAGGACGAGGCCACGATGGACGTGGAAGCGGCGCAGCGCAATGCCCGCGTCGGCGAGCTGCTGAAGGCGGCACGCGAGGCGGTGGATCGCTTCTCGCTAGGCTTCGACACGATGGCCGAGCTGCGCCGCCGCACGCAGCGCCGGCTGGGGCGGCACACGGCCAAGGACAACATCAAGTTCGACGGCCTGTCGCGCGTGTCGCACGTGACCGACGCGACCGACTGGCGGGTCGAGTACCCGTTCGTCGTGCTGACGCCGGACACCGAGGCCGAGATGGCGGCGCTGGTGAAGGGCTGCATCGAGCTGGGCCTGACCATCATCCCGCGCGGCGGCGGCACCGGCTACACCGGTGGAGCCGTGCCGCTGACCTGGAAGAGCGCGGTGATCAACACCGAGAAGCTCGAGGCGATGAGCGAGGTCGAGTGGGTCTCGCTGCCGGGGCTCGCGCAACCCGTGCCGACGGTGTGGACCGAGGCGGGCGTGGTGACCCAGCGCGTGGCCGACGCCGCCGAGCGTGCCGGCCACGTGTTCGCGGTCGACCCGACCTCGGCCGAGGCGAGCTGCATCGGCGGCAACATCGCGATGAATGCCGGCGGCAAGAAGGCCGTGCTGTGGGGTACCGCGCTCGACAACCTGGCGTCGTGGCGCATGGTGACGCCCGACGCGCAGTGGCTCGAGGTGGTGCGACTGAGCCACAACCTCGGCAAGATCCACGATGCCGAGCTGGCGAGCTTCGAGCTGCGCTACTTCGAGGCCGACGGCAAGACGCCGGTGCGTACCGAGCGGCTCGACGTGCCCGGCCCGAGCTTCCGCAAAGAAGGCCTGGGCAAGGACGTGACCGACAAGTTCCTCGCCGGTTTGCCGGGCATCCAGAAGGAAGGCTGCGACGGCCTGATCACCAGCGCGCGCTGGATCGTGCACAAGATGCCGGCCCACACGCGCACCGTGTGCCTGGAGTTCTTCGGCAATGCGAAGGACGCGGTGCCGAGCATCGTCGAGATCAAGGACTACCTGTTTGCCGAGCAGCGTACGGGCGGCGCGATCCTGGCCGGGCTGGAGCACCTGGACGACCGCTACCTGAAGGCGGTCGGCTACGCCACCAAGAGCAAGCGCGGCGGCCTGCCGAAGATGGTGCTGGTGGGTGACATCGCCGGCGACGACGCCGACGCCGTGGCGCGCGCCGCCAGCGAGGTGGTGCGCATCGCCAATTCGCGCCACGGCGAAGGCTTCGTCGCGGTGAGCGCCGACGCGCGCAAGAAGTTCTGGCTCGACCGCAAGCGCACCGCGGCGATCAGCAAGCACACCAACGCCTTCAAGATCAACGAGGACGTGGTGATTCCGCTGCCGCGGATGGGCGAGTACACCGAGGGCATCGAACGCATCAACGTCGAGCTGTCGATGCGCAACAAGCTGCAGCTGCTGGACGCGCTGGAGACCTACTTCGAGCGCGGCGAACTCCCGCTCGGCAGGAACGACGATGCCAGCGACATCCCGAGCGCCGAGCTGCTGGAAGACCGCGTGCAGCAGGCTTTGACGCTGCTGCGCGAGGTGCGTGCGCTGTGGCAGGGCTGGCTGCAGGGGCTGGACGTGCGGCCGGCGGACGGCGGGCCGAGCCTGTTCGCGCAGTTGCAGGACCATAGCCTTCGCGCCTCGTGGAAGACGCAGGTGAGGGCGCCGCTGCAGGCGCTGTTCAGCGGCGACGCGTTCGCCGCGGTGCTCGACGAATGCAGCCGCATCCACCAGGAGGTGCTGCGTGGGCGCGTCTGGGTTGCGTTGCACATGCATGCTGGCGACGGCAACGTGCACACCAACATCCCGGTCAACAGCGACAACTACGAGATGCTGCAGACCGCACACGAGGCGGTGGGCCGCATCATGCGCTGGCGCGCCGGCTCGACGGCGTGATCTCCGGCGAGCATGGCATCGGCATCACCAAGCTCGAGTTCCTGAGCGACGCCGAGATCGCCGACTTCATCGCCTACAAGCAGCGCGTCGACCCGCAGGGCCGCTTCAACAAGGGCAAGCTGCTGCGCGGCGACGCCTGAAAGGCCTGGGCGACGATGTGCTGGCGGCCGACCTGAGCCACGCCTACACGCCCAGCTTCGGCTGATGGGCCACGAGTCGCTGATCATGCAGCAGAGCGACATCGGCGCGATCGCCGATTCGGTGAAGGACTGCCTGCGCTGCGGCAAGTGCAAGCCGGTGTGCGCCACCCATGTGCCGCGCGCCAACCTGCTCTACAGCCCGCGCAACAAGATTCTCGCGACCTCGCTGCTGGTCGAGGCCTTCCTGTACGAGGAGCAGACGCGCCGCGGCATCAGCATCAAGCATTGGCAGGAGTTCGAGGACGTGGCCGACCACTGCACGGTCTGCCACAAGTGCCTGTCGCCGTGTCCGGTGAAGATCGACTTCGGCGACGTGTCGATGAACATGCGCAACCTGCTGCGCAAGATGGGGCAGAAGAGCTTCCGCCCCGGTAACGCGGCGGCGATGCTGTTCCTGAACGCGAAGAACCCCGACACGATCAAGCTGATGCGCTCGGCCATGGTCGACGTGGGCTTCAAGGCCCAGCGCCTGGCCAACGACCTGCTGCGCCGGCTGGCGCGCAAGCAGACCGCGGCGCCGCCGGCGACCGTGGGCCCGGCGCCGGTGAAGGCCCAGGTGATCCACTTCATCAACAAGAAGATGCCGGGCGGCCTTCCGAAGAAGACCGCGCGGGCGCTGCTCGACATCGAGGATGCCGACTACGTGCCGATCATCCGGGACCCGCAGGCCACCACGGCCGACAGCGAGGCGGTGTTCTACTTCCCTGGCTGCGGCTCCGAGCGCTTGTTCTCGCAGGTCGGGCTGGCGACCCAGGCGATGCTCTGGCATGCCGGCGTGCAGACCGTGCTGCCGCCCGGCTACCTGTGCTGCGGCTATCCGCAGCGCGGCGGCGGCCAGTACGACAAGGCTGAGAAGATCATCACCGACAACCGGGTGCTGTTCCACCGCGTCGCCAACACGCTGAACTACCTCGACATCAAGACCGTGGTGGTGAGCTGCGGCACCTGCTACGACCAGCTGCAGGGCTACCAGTTCGACAAGATCTTCCCGGGCTGCCGCATCGTCGACATCCACGAGTTCCTGCTGGAGAAGGGCATCCGGCTCGAAGGCGCCGGCGGCTACCTGTACCACGACCCCTGCCACAGCCCGATGAAGCTGCAGGAGCCGATGAAGACGGTAAAGGCACTGATGGGCGATCGGGTGCGCGAGAGCAAGCGCTGTTGCGGCGAGAGCGGCACGCTCGGTGTCACGCGCCCCGACATCTCCACGCAGATCCGCTTTCGCAAGGAAGAGGAGCTGCGCCGCGACGAGGCGGCTCTGCGCGCCTCGGGCGGCGTGGGCGCCGACGGGCCGGTGAAGATCCTCACGTCCTGCCCCAGTTGCCTGCAGGGCCTGAGCCGCTACGGCAACGACCTGAACAATGGCTTGCTGGAGGCCGACTACATCGTGGTCGAGATGGCACGCAGGATCCTGGGTGAAGAATGGCTGCCAGGCTATGTCGAGCGTGCCAACGCCGGTGGCATCGAGCGGGTGCTCGTGTGACCGGGCAGGCTGACTGCGAGCTGTGCCGCGGTGACGGCGGCCGGCTGGTGCTGCGTGCCGCCGACTGGCGCGTGATCCGCGCCGAGGATCCCGCCTTCCCAGCGTTCTACCGGGTGATCTGGAACGCTCACGTCGCCGAGTGGACCGACCTGCCACCGGTGCAGCGCAGCCTGTGCATGCAGGCGGTCGCGAAGGTCGAGACGGTGCTGCGCGAGGCGCTGCGGCCGACCAAGATCAACCTTGCCAGCCTGGGCAATGTGGTCCCACACCTGCACTGGCACGTGATCGCGCGCTTCGACTGGGACAGCCATTTCCCACAACCGGTGTGGGGCGCGCCGCAGCGTCGCGTCGAGCCGATGGCCGAGGTGCGCCTGTCGCTGCCGCTGGCCGACCTCGATGCGCGCGTGGTGGCGGCGCTGACACCGCTCGCCGGCCATTAAACTGGCAGCGTTCCCCGACGACGAGCATCCTCCAATGGCCGGACTGACCCCCGACACCCCGACCCCGACTGCCCTGACCGTGCACCAGCAGTCCCGGGTGCTCGAGATTGCGTTCTCCGACGGCGCGCAGTTCCGGCTGCCGTTCGAGCTGTTGCGCGTGTATTCGCCTTCGGCCGAGGTGCAGGGACACGGCCCGGGCCAGGAGGTCTTGCAGACCGGCAAGCGCAATGTCGACATCGTGGAACTGGAACCGGTCGGCAATTACGCCGTCCAGCCCACCTTCTCGGACGGGCACAACTCGGTCTGTTCGCTTGGGACTACCTCTACCACCTGGGTCGCCAGCAGGAGCAGCTCTGGCAGGCCTACGAAGCGCGGCTCGCCGCCGCCGGGGTGGACCGCGACGCCCCCATGGTCGAAGCTGGCGGTTCGGCCTGCGGCCACCACCACTGAGGACTGCGGCATGGGCAGCACGCACTTCGGCTTCCAGAACGTCGACGAGAAAGAAAAGGCCGGTCGCGTGCGCGGTGTGTTCGATGCGGTCGCATCGAAGTACGACGTCATGAACGACCTGATGTCGCTGGGCCTGCACCGTGCCTGGAAGGCCTACACGGTGGCCGTCGCGAACGTGCGCGACGGTGATCGCGTGCTCGACATCGCCGGTGGAACCGGCGATCTGGCGCGCGCCTTCTCGCGTCGCGTCGGCAGCCGCGGCATGGTCGTGCACACCGACATCAACGAGGCGATGCTGCGCACCGGCCGCGACCGCCTGCTCGACGAGGGCCTGGTCCTGCCGACCGCGATCTGCGACGCCGAGCACCTGCCCTTCGCCAGTGGCAGCTTCGACGTGGTCAGCGTGGCCTTCGGCCTGCGCAACATGACCCACAAGGAACAGGCCCTGGCAGAGATGGCTCGGGTGCTCAAGCCGGGCGGGCGCCTGCTGGTGCTGGAGTTCTCCAAGGTGGCCAAGCCGCTGGAGAAGGCCTACGACTGGTATTCGTTCCAGGTGCTGCCGCGCTTGGGCAAGTGGGTCGCGAACGACGCGGACAGCTACCGCTACCTGGCCGAGTCGATCAGGATGCACCCTGATCAGGCCGCGCTGAAGGGGCTGATGCGCGCTGCCGGCTTCGGACACGTCGATGTCCACAACATGGCGGGCGGGGTAGTGGCCCTGCATGCGGGATTCGTTGTTGACGCGACGAATCGTCGGGACCGGCGCTTTCCGGTAAGCATCGTGAGGATTTCACAGCGCCCCTGTCGTCTGTCTGGCGGCCCCCGGTATTGGGTGGAGAGCCCGCCGAGACCGACAGGTACACTCGATTGGAGCTTTTCCACGGGGGCTCCGGCGTTCGTTGAATGAACACGATGGTCGGAAATTTCCAACGTGCTCGGCCAGGGCGCCGGCGCATGATTTGGCCCGGGGTTTTGCGGAGTTTCGAGGGTTTTGTCGTCGCGCGGCCTCGAGATTTCTGCGGCAGGTGCGCTTCAAGATCGCGTGGCAGTGTTGTGTCCCTTCGCAGCTCGGTGCTCCGAGGTTCCACGAGATTTGAGGCAGAGAAAATCAGGTGGTCGGCAATGGAAATTGGGGTTGAAGTGATGAGAGTGTTTCGGCAGTGTTTCCTTGGCGTGCTCGTTGCGCTTGGCGCCCTGAGCGTGATGCCCGTGGCCAACGCGCAGGGAGCGACTCAGCCCGTTCGGAACGAGTATGTTCTCGGCTCCGGCGACGTCATTCGTGTGACGGTCTACCAGAATCCTGATCTCACGCTCGAAACCCGGGTGTCGGAGGCCGGCGTCATCTCCTATCCTTTGCTGGGTTCGGTCAAGGCCGGTGGATTGAGCGTGACGCAGATCGAGAACCGCATCGCTGAAGGCTTGCGGACCGGCAACTTCGTGAAGCAACCCCAGGTGACTGTGCTCGTGGTGCAAGTTCGGGGGAACCAGGTGTCGGTCTTGGGGCAGGTGAACAAGCCGGGGCGCTATCCACTGGAGGTTGCCGACTCGAAGCTCAGTGATGTCCTTGCGGTGGCTGGCGGTATCGCGCCCTCCGGTGCGGACGTGGTGACGGTGGTTGGAACGCGCGGCGGACAACCGTTCCGGGCCGAAATCGACCTGGCACGGTCGGTCGGGCAGGCGCGTGCCAACGGAGATATCCAGATCGTGAATGGCGATGTCGTCTGGATCGATCGCGCGCCGATGGTCTATATCTACGGCGAAGTGCAGCGCGCTGGTGCTTCCGGCTCGAGCGCGGCATGACGGTCATGCAGGCGCTGGCTACCGGCGGCGGTCTGACCTTGCGGGGTACGGAGAAGGGCTTGCGCGTGCATCGCCGCGGAGCCGACGGAAAAGTCCAGATATTGCAGCCGCAGATGGACGAGGCGCTTCGCGATGGCGACGTTGTCTACGTGAAAGAAAGTCTCTTCTGAAGGGGAAACCGTGACACTGGCTCATTTCTTGAGCGTGCTGCGCGCGCGCTGGGCAGTTTGCATGTTGGTCTTGGGCTTGACGTTGGTGACGACGATCGTCGTCAGCGTCCTGTTGCCGAAGCAATATGTCGCGACTGCGGCTGTGGTTGTCGAGTTCCGTCCCGATCCGGTCGGCGGTGCGATGAATCAATACCTGCCACCGGTGGCCTACATGGCCACTCAAACCGATATCCTGAAAAGCAGCAAGGTGACCGAGCGTGTCATCAAAGAGCTGCAATTGAGCAGTAACCCACAATTGCGGGCCGAATGGCAGGAGTCTTCCGGTGGCGAGGGTTCGATCGATTCGTGGCTGGTCGAGGCGCTGCAGAAGAATCTGACAGTCACGCCGTCGAGAGAATCCAGCGTGATCAACGTGTCCTACGCCGCGACCGATCCGCAGGTGGCGGCAGACATGGCCAATTCTTTCGTGAAGTCCTATGTCGATACGTCGCTGGACATGCGGACGAACCCGGCAAAGAACTACACGGGATTCTTCGAGTCCCGATCGAAAGAGTTACGGGATGCGCTCGATCATTCGCGTGCGAAGTTGTCTGAGTTCCAGCGCGAGAAGGGCATCACGGCGACCGACGAGCGATTCGACATCGAGAACGCGCGCCTGAGCGAGCTGTCGTCGCAGTTGGTGATGGTGCAGGCGATGTCGGCGGAGTCCAGCAGCCGCTCGATGCAGGCCGGCAGCAGCTCCGCCGACCGTCTGCAAGAGGTGCTCACCAATCCGGTCATCGGGGGATTGAAGTCGGATCTGTCGCGTGCGGAGGCCCGGTTGAAGGAGCTGAATTCGCGGCTGGGTGACAACCATCCTCAGGTGGTTGAAGCCAAGGCCAGCATCAGCGAGGTGCGGGCGAGACTCGATGCCGAAACGCGCCGGGTGACCGGTGGGGTGGGTGTTGCCAACACCATCAATCGTCAACGCGAAGCGGAATTGCGTGCAGCGCTCGAACTGCAGAGGAGTCGCGTCATCAAGCTGAAGGCGCAACGAGAAGAGAGCGCTGTGCTGCAAAGAGATGTCGAGGCGGCACAGAAGGCCTACGAATCCGTGGTCGGGCGTCTCAATCAATCGAGCCTGGAAAGCCAGACGACGCAGAGCAACATCCTGGCACTTTCGGAGGCTGTTCCGCCGTCCAAGCCGACGTCGCCGAAGTTGCTCCTGAACATTGCGCTGGCCATCTTCTTCGGATCCTTCCTCGCCGTCGGAGCCGCCATGGCCATGGAATCTGCCGACCGTCGGCTCCGTATCAACCAAGACATCGTCGAGATGATCGGACTCCCGGTTCTGGGGGTCTTGCCGGCCCCGAATCGTCGAGCGCTCGACCATGGCAGAAGCCGCATGCCGCTGTTGTCCAGCGCGCGGAACGTCAAAGCACTGAATTCTGCGGGTAGCAACTGACATGGCGAAGTTTCAAGACTCGAGGCGCCACGAGCACGGCGCGTCTGCCTCGACGATGCCCACGATCGTCGAATCGAAGGGGCCGCCCATCCACGACAGGTTGATTGGCGACATCATTCGTGAGCTGCGCAATCTGTCTGCCGACGAAGTCGAGCGTGTCCTGAGCTACCAGCGCGAGCATGGCGGCCGGTTCGGCGATGCCGCAGTCGCACTGGGGCTGGCCAGCTCTGACGATGTGTTGTTTGCCTTGTCGCAGCAGTTTCACTATCCCTACGCTCCCGAGGAGCAGCGGAACGTCAGCTCCGAACTCGTCGCTCTTCATCAGCCGTTCTCCTACCAAGCGGAGTCGTTCCGCGGGATTCGCAGTCAGTTGATGATGCGGCTGTTCTCGGGTGATCAGCCGCGGCTCTCGCTGGCAGTGGTGAGCCCGGAACACGGCGATGGAAAGACTTTCTTTGCGTCCAACCTGGCGGTCATGCTTGCCCAACTCGGCGGGCGGACGCTGCTGGTCGATGCAGACCTGCGCAACCCTCGGCTGCACTCGGTGTTCGGTTTACAGAACGCCGTCGGCTTGTCCGGCGTCTTGGCGGGGCGTGCCGAGCCCCAGGTGATTCAGCAGGTCATGACGATCCCGAGTCTCTTCGTCATGACGGTCGGAGTCACGCCGCCCAATCCGCTCGAACTGATCGAGCGGCCTGCGTTTGCGTTGCTCATGCGGGAGCTGACCAGCAAGTTCGACCACGTGCTCGTCGACACGCCGGCAGCGGTGTACGGCTCCGATGGTGCGGTCATCGCTTCGAAGTGTGGTGCGGCGCTGGTGGTGGCACGGAAGAACGAATCGAAGATGGACTATCTGGAAGAACTGGTCGAGGTGCTGAAAGAGGGTGGCGCCAAGATTGCGGGTGTGGTCGTCAACGACTACTGATCGAAGGGCCCCGTTCAGTTGATTGCCATGGGCTCCTCCGGCAGATTGGGCAAGTCGCTCGCGCTCGTGCTGGGTGCATCGCTGCTCGTGCTGGCGATCGCGAGTGGCGTGCTGGCAGCCAAGGGAACCTTGATTTCCCAGCTGATGCTGGCGGGATTGATCGGGGGGCATTGATGATGCTCCTTCCGCTGCCGGCGTTCTTCAGCCTGATCGTGGTCGTGACCTTCATCATCCAGGGCACGGCATCGTACTTTCTGCGCTTCCAGCCGATCGCCTGGTTGCCTTACCTGCTGTGCGCATTGGCGCTGGTTCGCGTCTCGCTGCGGATCCGGCAGCACGACGACAGGTTCCGCCTCGGCGGTGCCGATTCCTGGGCTGCCGCTCTCCGTGAGCCGGCGATGGTGTGCGTGGTGCTGTACATGATCACGATCCTCTTCGCGATCACGATCAACACGCCACCGATTTCGCAGGTCGTCGTCGGGTTGAAGAATGCGCTGCCGATCTGGGTTGCCGCGCTCATCATGCTGCGCTGCGGCGGGTCGAGCGATTTTCGCGACCTGCTCTGGCGTTTGCTGGCGATCGTGTTCTTCATCCAAGTGCCGTTGGTGCTCTACCAGCACTTCGTCATCGTCCCGGCCCGCCCAGATGTCACGACGGCGTTCGATGCCGTCGTAGGGAGCTTCGGTGGGATCATCGAGGGCGGCGGTGCGAACTCGACGCTGGTGCTCTTTGCGTTGCTCGTGATGTCGTACGAGCTGGCCCGGTTCGCTCGCGGTTCGAAGAATTTCTCCAGACTGCTCCTCTATGGAGGAGTCGGACTGGTCATCATCTTTGCCGGAGAAGTGAAGGCAGCGTTCCTCTGGATTCCAATGGCCGTCATCTTCGTGCTGCGCAAGCGGATTTTCAGCAGTGCCGTGGCCCTGTTTGCGACGGTCGCGGTCGTCTCGGTCGTGATGATGGGGATGTTCGTCGCTTACAGCGCAATGTATTGGTCGAAGGCACCGGACCGGGCATCCGGTGACATGGTCGAGCGCATGGCCTATTTCTTCGACCCCTACAACGTCGATCCGCAGACGGGTGAGGTCAGTCGCGGTGCTTCGATCGGCTTCTGGGTCAACGACACCTACACGGACACTCCACGTCGCCTTGCCGGCTATGGAGTCGGATCTTCACGGGTATCGACGACGGGGGGGCTGGGGGAGGTGGCCGTTCGGTTCGTGCCGTTCAAGATCGCGGCGACGGGCATCGCGATGTTGCTGTGGGACGCCGGGCTGATCGGACTTTTCGCATTTGTCGGGATCGTGATCTTCGGCTTGCTCGCGAGCATCAAGGCAGCGCGGCATCCGGATCTCCCACCCATCGAAGCGGCACGTCTCGACGCGCTGTCTGTCTATTTTCTGATTGCCTTGACGCTGCTTTTCTACAATACCTCGCTACTCGAGGATCCTTCCACTCAACTTCTGTTGGCAATTGCCGTTGGCTATGTGTGTGCGACCCGATCGCGCCTCAGAGCCGGAAATTGAGTCTTCGATTCCGCATCGGCCCGATGGGCCGCCCTGATGGAATTTTCGTCATCTGATGGCTTCACTCAAAGGTTTCGCTGTCATCAGGGTCGTCACCGGGCTGTCTGGAATTGCCATTCCATTGATCCTGGTGCGATGGATGTCCGTCGAGGAGTTCGCGCAGTATCTGATCGCAGTTTCGGCGATCTCGATCGCGGGCATCGTGTCCGGTTTCGGGATGGATCGCGTTCTGTATCGATTCCTGCCAGAAGCCTATCTGCGCAATGACGCAGTCTTTGCCAGCAAGCTGATCGGCATCGCCTTCGCACCGCGGCTGTTACTCGCGCCCATCGTTGTCCTCGCCATATTGACGGCTCTTGTGCCGTTGCAGGCGCAGGAAGCAATATGGGTTCCGATCTCGCTAGGTTGCGCACTGGCGATCGTCGTCGGACTTTCGGAAGTCGTCGGGCACGCTGCAAGCAGCCTGATGAAGTTCCAGTTGCAGGCGGCGATCGTGCTCGCAGGCATCGTCGTCCGGCTTGCCGTGCTGTGCTCGATCTCGTTGCTGGTCGGTGTGCTCAAGCTCGTCTGGGTGCTCCTGATCCTGGTGGGCGTCGAGTTCCTCCAATTGATCGTTGTCGCGTTTGCGGTCGTGATGCCGGTGCTTCGGCGGATGCGGATCGCCGAGGCGAACGGAGACTGCGCGAGTTGGCCGACCTGGCGCTCGCTCGGCAAGATGGCGCTGTCCAACTACGGCTCCTACATTCTCGGTCTGCCGTGGCAGGGCAGCATGCTGCGCGTCATCGTGGGCTTCCATTCGGGTGCCGCGGTGATCGCCGCATTCGGCTTCCTGCAGACGCTCGCGGACCGCCTGAAGCAGTACCTTCCGATGCAGATTCTGCAGACGGCGGTCGAGCCGGTGATGGTCCGGCGGTTCGCCGAGGGCGAGAGCCTGACGGCGATCATCGGCCAGTTGGACCTGCTGCGCCGGGTCAGCGCCTATCCCATCATCGGTTTGGCGGTCGTCTTCGGGATCGCGGGCGACCCGATCATTTCGATCGTCACCGGTGGAAAGTACAACGACGCCGGCTTGTTGGCGGCCTTGATCTTGGTCGGCTTGGCTGCCAGCACCATCAGTTCCGTCCTGTGGATCTCGAGCAGCATCGCCCACGAGATGCCGCTGTTGTTGCGTCGGTTCGCATTGATCTCTGTGTTCCTGTTTCCCATCATGTGGTTCGCCGCCAAGCATGCCGGTGGAATCGGGGTCGCTGTGGTCGCTATGCTGGTTTCGCCAGCGTTATGGTGCGCTCTTCGATGGAGCCCCAGCAAGGCAACCGTCGGGACGTGGGACTGGGGCAAGGACCTGCGAGTCGCTGTTGTGGCGATTGCGCTGGTGGTGATCGGCAGAATTCTCGTCCGCGATGCAACAGTCGTGGCGAGCATCGCGGTCGCATGCGGGGCCTTCCTCGCATGTGCGGCTGGCGTGGTCCTCTTGCGTACGCTGCGTCGGGAGGATCTGGTCGTGCTCAAGGAGTTGCTGGCGACATCCGTGCTGGCGAAAGGCGCATAGATGAGTGGTCGTCCCCGGATCGTGATCGGTACCTGGTTCTACGACAACCAGCCAGGCTTCCTTGATTTCAAGTACCGAATAGAAGCGTTGGCAAGACACTACGACGTGACGCTCGTCTTGAGGGATGCGTCGTTCGAAAAGCAATTCGCCTGCGAACTCCTGACCGTCAAGGTCTTGCCGACGGCACGGACCGGGAAACGGCCGTTGTTCGGCTACATCCGTCGTCTCGCCCATTTCGTGAAGAGTGAGCAGCCCGATCTGGTCTTCCTGCTCGGCTCCCAGTTGGCGCTGGCGTCCTGGTTGATCGCTCGTGTGCCAGTCGTGCTGTACTGGAATGAGCACCCGAGTCATTTTTCGGGGGGCAACCGAAGACGCAGTTTCTGAGGCGGCTGCTGGGGTCGGGACTCGTGAGAGCCAGTTATCTGGCGGCAGGCCGCTGCCGCCTGGTCATGCCGATCGGGGAGGCCCATCACGAGGACCTCTTGCAACATGGTGTCCCGCGCGCGCGCCTCGAACTGGTCTACATGGGCGTCTCCGGCGAGTTCTCGGGGCAAGGGGCCGAACGAGGAGACCGAGGAACGGGTGCACGCCTGCAACTCGTCTACACCGGGACTGTCGCGCGAGAGCGAGGGCGCGATGTGATGCTGGAAGGGCTCGCGCTCGCTTGCCGAGCCGGGATCCCCTGTCAACTCACCCTGGTTGGTGCCGACGAAGATCAACAGCGCTACTGTGCGAACCGAGCCAGAGAATTGGGACTGAGCGACGAGATGCTCACGGTAGTCGGGCGTGTACCTGGTACCGAGATTCCCCGCTATCTGAGGCGTGCCGATCTTGGTATCTGCATTTGGGAAGACAGGTTGTGGTGGCGATTCAACCCGCCGACCAAGCTGTTCGAGTATCTGGTCGCCGGCTTGCCGGTTCTGGCCAGCAGAATCAGAACACACACCGACTACATCGAAGACGGCGTCAACGGCTTCGTGTTCGACTACGATCCCGCGTCGTTCGCGCAGTGCCTGGAGACCATCTGGGCTCGACGATCCGATCTTTCGACAGCATCCGAACGAGCTGTGCTGAGCAGTGGGAAGTTCAAATGGACCGGCATCGAACCGCGGTTCCTCGAACTCGTACAAGAGGCCTGTCCAGGCTGATTCGGCGCGGCGACACACCCCGTTCTCGCGCCATGGCCGATCTTTTGTTCATTCACTAGAGCCTGCGTACTGATGAATATTCTGTATCTGGTTCGAGAACGCTTTCCTTCATTCCGCCCTGATGTGACGGAGTTGTTCGGCACCGAGTTGCCTCGGCATGGAGTTCGGTGCGTCGCAGTCATGCGCAGCGAGCGCCACGCACAGACCACGACGGTGCGACGGATGGCCCGCTGCGCTGTGGTGGTCACGCCTTTCTACGCTCGCGGGGGACTGGTGGGCAAGCTGATCAACTGCGTCTACCTTGTCATGGGTTACGCCACATTCCTGTCGCTCGCGTGGCGCCGCTCCTGGGACATCATTCAGTGCCGAGACGAGATCGGCGGAGCCTGGCTGGTCAAGCTGGCATCGCTGTTCGGAACGTCGATCAAGAGCTACTGGCTGTCTTTTCCGTTTCCGGAATCGAGCATGGAAGAAGCGAGTAGAAGTCGGGGGCTGAAGAAGCGTGTTCTGCAGTTTCGTGGCTGGCTCGGCGTATGGCTGCTGTACAGAACCGGCTTGCGACTTGTCGACCACGTGTTCGTTCAAAGCGAACAGATGAAGCGAGACGTTGCGCACTATGGCATCGCGCCATCGAAGATGACGAGCGTCCCGATGGGGGTTCAGATCAAAGCGGAAGACATCGACAAGTACTCGTCTTTGCGCCCCCGACCCGAACGGCTGGTCGTGTCATATCTGGGCACGTTGACCACTGGGCGGCGTCTCGACTTCATGGTGCGAGTGATCGCCGAAGTCCGCAAGGTCGTTCCCGACGCGGGATTGTTGCTGGTTGGTGCCGCGGAGTCCCGAGAGGAGCGCTCACTGATCTTCGACGAAGCAGATCGTCTGGGTGTCAGCGAGGCGATCACGATCACCGGGTTTCTGCCCAGAGCGGCGGCGTGGGACAAGCTGAGAGAGTCGTTCGTCTGCGTGTCGCCGTTCTTCCCCATGTTCATTCTCAATTCGACGTCACCGACCAAGCTTGTCGAGTACATGGCATTGGGCATGCCGGTGCTGGCAAATGAGCACCCCGAGCAGAGTCTTTTGATCGAGGACAGCGGTACTGGAAAATGCGTCGCCTGGGATGAATCGGCCTTCGCCATGGCCATCATTTCGATGTGGAGGGACGCCGACGAGACGCTCCGAAATGCGACCCGAGGTCCGGCTTACGTCCTCGAGAACCGCTCTTACCGCGCCATCGGTGCACGCGTGTACGATCGGTACAAGAGCTTGTTGCGCAGTGAATCGGAACGCTCGTTGGCTGCGTAAGAAGCAATAAGAACACCCCGAGGAGACCGTCGCATGCCCATGCGATGCAGCGCTCGCGATTGAGTCCTCATGACTGCGACGCCTAAGAACAAGAGAGTCCTGATGCTGTGCACTGCAGCACGAGGAGGTATGCGTGCCGTCGTGGAAGCCTACGCACGGGACGGCCTGTTCGAGCGCTGGAACGTGCTGCTGATCGCGACTCACGTGGAAGGCTCGATGGTGCGGCGGCTGGGCGCCATTGTGCGGGCCATGACGAGATTCCTCTCTCTCAACTTGTCCGGACAGGTCTTGTTCACGCACATTCACGCCGCGGCCGGTGGCAGCTTCTGGAGAAAGTCGATCTTCGGGTTGATCGCCCGCCTGTTTGGTCATGCAGTCATCTTCCACCTGCACAGTGGCCATATCAGCGGGCATATCGATCGTTTGCCGCTCGTCGGACAACGGATTGCCGGTTGGGTGCTGTCGAGGTTCTCCTGTGTGGTCGTCTTGTCAGAAGTGTGGCGCGCGTTCGTCTTGCGGATTGCGCCGACGGCAGAAGTTGTCATCGTTCCGAATTACGTGGTGCTGCCGACAATGGAGCCGGTTGACCCGATACCGCAGCTTGCGGAGCAAGCGCTCAATTTGCTCTTCCTGGGGTTCGTGGGATCGAACAAAGGTGTTTTCGAACTGATCCCGGCCGTCGCCCGCGCGCGAAGTGCCGGTTACGACGTTCGACTCACCATTGCAGGACATGGGGAGGTGGACAAGGCCAGGCGCATGGCGGCGGATCTCGATGTTGCCAATGCGGTGTCCGTCATCGGTTGGGTTGATGGTGAACGAAAGTTGGAGCTTTTGCGAGCTGCGGATGTCTATATCCTGCCGTCACGCAACGAAGGCATGCCCGTCAGCATCCTCGAGGCCATGAGCTGGTCGATCCCGGTCGTGGCAACGCGCGTTGGCGGCATTCCCGAGATGATCGATTCGGGGGTGGAAGGTCTACTGGTCGAGCCTGGAGATGTCGAAAGCATCCTCGGTGCGATCCTGTACCTGGCAGCGGATCGACATCTGCTGCCTTTCATGGGCCGAGCTGCGCGAAGGCGCGTCGAGACCGAGTTCAGCAAGGACGTCGTGCTGCCGAAAATTGAGGCGATCTACGAGAAGCTCTCACGAACATAACAAGGCGACAGTATTCGATGGCGAATCCGTTGTACGCCGTAAGCGTTAGATTCCTCAACGAAATCTTTAGGATGCAGTCGCGGCTGCCACGACCCGCTTCTTCTTGTGCCGTCGCTGAAGCTCTGAGAGCAACGGCTTCTCGACCAAGACGTAGGCCAGGCACCCAAGCGCCACCGTTCCTGCAAGTACCACCACGTATGTCACCTCCGGGCCGGCCACTTCATAGAAGTGTGTCTTCCTCGCGATCTTCAACAGCAGCCCCTCCACAGACTCGTGCACCAGATAGAGGCTGTAGGAGGCATTGCCGATAAAGGTGAGAAAACCGGTACTTTGATGTATCCCGCCATCTCCAGCTTCGTGGCGCCCGCTACGACGAGCGCAAGCCCCGCAACAACCACGATCGACGATAGACCAACCGGCATCGCGATCGTCAGTGCCACCGCTGCTAGGCAAAGGCCCACCACGAATTCGACGATACCGTGGCCGCCCCGCCTGTACATCCAGTACGCACCCATGCCAAACAGGAAATACAGGTTGTATGCGGCGGTGTAAACGTTGAAGGCATTTCGATCATTCGTTTCAGGATAATCAAAAAGCACAAGACATACGAGTGCTGCGAGTGAAAGTACGATGATGCCAATTCGCTTGCTCAGGATCAGAATCGAGAACGCGGCGTAGAACGCGATTTCGTGGAACAGGGTCCAGGCGACCAGCAAGGGCGGTGCGCCGTCGGTGAATCGGATCAACGTCAGCGACGTCAGCCAGTCCCCAATATTAGAGGGGTACTTTGCATCTGTTCCCAGACCGAATGACAGCAGCAGAACGAACACGCCGGTGTAGACCCAATAGATGGGATAAAGCCGGACGAAGCGTCGATACGCGTACTCTTTCCATGCTGCTGGTTTGTCGATGTCGTTCACATGCGCGAACAGGATGATGAAGCCCGATAGCACGAAGAAGAAATCGACTCCGCGGTTGCCCTGGCTCGTGAATTCCCTAAAAACAGCGTTACCGCCATAACGATCTAAGCCCATAAATATGGACAGGTGAAATGCCGCAACGCTAATGGCCGCAAGCGCTCGACCGGCCTGTAGTACCTGAAGCATCCGACCTCCCTAGAAAGAGAACGTTATTGTTGAAAACGCATCGGCAGGTTGTATCACGCTGGGCGCTGTGGAACCTGAACGTGGCCTCGAGTCAAGGGCTCTATTGATGCACGAACTATATCGGGTGTGACGCTACGGTCGGATTGTGTAGCGCCATGACGTACGCTTTATTGTTGCTCTTCTCACGTGCCACTGCGCTGCCAGTCGTGCCGGAACTTCGATGGATCGAAGTCTCGGCAAACTGGGCAGCGCAGTGCTTTGCTTATCGTGTGCAGGTCAGCGGGGCAGGCGGGTCTGACAAGCCTCCGTCGGAATTTTGCTTCACCGGGCCTTCACGTAGGCACGGATGTCGGCCTCCTTGTACTTGCCGTTCGGGTCATGCACGAAGGTCGGCGTCCTGAACAACAGGGTCTTGGTGGGGACCTCGGGCGACCAGCGATTGCTGCTCGTGTTGTAACCCCAGGGATAGAGACCGAACTTCGCCCAGGGTGGGTTGGTCGGCGAGTTGTAACTCAGGGGCCCCGAGTAGTCGATGATTTGCGTGCCGTCGCGCCACACTTTGAAGTACGGCGCATCGCTGGTGAAGGGCGAGATCTTGGCCTTGATCACGAAGTAAGTCCACTTGTTGATCGGCAAGCCGTTGCTGTAGTAGCTTCGAGTCGAGTTCCCCGACTGCGTCGGATTCGTGTTCGAGTTCCAGCCCGTGTGGAACTTGATCCTGTCGCCGGCGATCATGATGGCCATGAAGGGGTTGACCGTATTGCCCGCTTGATGCCACTGAGAAATGATGCCTTCTTCAGGTGTCGTCTCCCAGTTCGGCAGGTAGAGTCCGAACGCATACCAGATATCGGTCTTTGTCTTGAGAGCGCCAGGTTGCGTAGTCCACCAACTGACCTCGCAACGCGGTGCCCCGGCCGTCAGACCGTCATTGACATTGGGACGGACCATCAAGGTCTTGCGGCCGGCGTTCTCGGGATCAGTGGCCTTACCGAAGCGGGTCGAACTGAGCACGTCGCTGAGATAGGAGCCGCTGAAGCCTGCCTCGGAGAGGCTGCGAACCGACGCATTCCTGCCATCGCATTCAAGGCCGGCGCCGTCACTGTCTGAAGCGAACGCATTGTTCGCGTTGAGTTCGGCGAAGACGTCTCCGGGGGCGACGGTCGTTGTCGTGGAGGTCGAGGGTGCGGGTGCCGGAGTCGGCGCGGGTGCCGGCGCTGGGGCGGTCACGGCCGGCGCCGGTGCTGCGGCGGACGGGCGGCGGGCGCGGGTGCGGGCGCAGGGCTGGGCGCAGGAGCCGATGAGGCTTGAACCAGCAGTTCGCAACGCTTGTACACGGCAGGCAGCGGATCCTTGCCGAAGAACTGATTCGTGCACTGTCCGCTGCCGGTCACGGAGCGTGAAATCCAGGTCGAGCCGGAGCCGTAGCGAACGATCTGCGTCCCAGTGACTGAGAACGGGTACTTCTCGTAGGCGAGATGCGTATAGGTCCCGACAGGCGCCGCAGCGGTCGTGGTGACCAGCACTTCGCAACGCTTGTACGTGGCAGGTGCGGGGTCGACCCCGAAGTACTGGTTGGTGCATTGCCCGCCATTGGTGACGGTCTTCGCAATCCAAGTGCTACCGGATCCGTAACGGACGAGTTGCGTGCCACTGACCGTGAACGCGTATTTTTCGTACGCCAGGAAGCTGTAGACGCCGCTCGGTGCAACGGGAGCCGCGGCGGCAATCGTCGTCTTGGTGGGGGTCGAGGCGGATCCGCCGCCCGCCGTCGAAGTCGAGCCGCCGTTGTCCGCCTGGGTGTCTGTCGAGTCGCTCGGAACCGTGACCGGGTTTCCGGAGGTGCTGGCGCCGCTGTCGACGGCTGAGTCGCTACCGCCGCCGCCGCCGCCGCAAGCGGACACTGCAAACGCGGTAGCAATCAATTGCGCAATGATACTCAGACGTGTCCCGTCAAATTGCTGCATGAATAAAACTCCTGGATATATCTTTGAAAACAATGTCGCGGGACGGGCGCAATACTTGAGAATTCGAATTATCTATTTGCCAATCTTTTGACTCGATGTGTGTCCGGGGTTTATTCCGTCACACGTCAGTCGGTGTTCGTGAACCGATGGGGCGGATGCTAGGGATGGGCGGGCGGCGTCATGTAACAGGCTGGTGACGGCGTAACAAGGCGATTGCGAGCTAGCCTCTGCGTGGGGGCCGCCTCTTCGGTTTTAGGGGGTGCGCAAAGCCGTCGCGGGTGCGTCCGCCAGCAGGTCCCACGACGTCCTGTTACGTTTCTTGCAGAGAGTCGAGCCTGCGTGAAAGGCGTTCTGCCCCCTCAGCGCGCTGACACGCGGCCTCTGGAGATGTCGGGAGCGGACCCGGGTGCTCTTGGGTGAGGCCGCAGCTAAGG